>NZ_CAKASO010000043.1:0-35602 GCF_916862475.1 Nocardioides sp. Leaf374 | reverse complement strand
GGTCGGGCTGCTCGTCGACCGGTTCGGCTCGCGCAGCGTGCTGCTGACCGGCGCCGTCGTACTCTCCGCGGCCCAGGCCGGCTTCGCACTGGCCGAGACCTACCCGCTGGCGCTGCTGGCGCGCTTCTTCGTCGGTCTCGGCGACGCCATGACCTTCATCTGCGTGCTGCGCACCCTCGCGATGTGGTTCGCCCCGCGACGCATCCCACTCATCACCCAGCTGACCGGCACCCTCGGCCAGGTCGGCGCCATCGGTGCGGCGGTGCCCATGACCTGGGCGCTCTCGACGGTGGGCTGGACGCGGGCCTACCTGTTCACGGCCTCGCTGGGCGTCATCCTGGCCCTCGTCGGCCTGGTCGTGCTGCGCGACACCCCCGACGCGCGCAACCTGCGCGGCGCCGCCCTGTCGCCGAGCGCTGTGCGCCGCAGCCTGGCCGCCTCGTGGGCCCACCCGGGCACGCGCCTGGGCTTCTGGATCCACTTCTCGACCCAGTTCAGCGCGACCACCCTGAGCCTGCTGTGGGGCTACCCGTTCTTCGTGCGCGGCGAGGGGCGCACGCCCACCGAGGCGGGCGTCCTGCTGACGCTGCTCGTCGTCGCCGTGGTCACCGGCGGGCCGGTGCTCGGCTGGCTCGTGGGTCACCACCCCTGGCACCGCTCGACCATGGCCCTCGTGGTGGTCACGGCGATCGCCGCCACCTGGACCGTCGTGCTGGCCTGGCCGGGGGAGGCGCCGTTCGGCGTGCTGGTCGTGCTGGCCCTGGTCTGCGGGGTGGGCGGTCCGGCCTCGATGATCGGCTTCGACGTGGGGCGCACCTCCAACCCCGCCGAGCGGCTGGCCAGCTCCACCGGCATCATCAACGTGGGCGGCTTCCTCGCCAGCCTGCTGCTGGTCGTGGCCATCGGTCTGGTGCTCGACTGGCGCACCCCGGGCGCGAGCACCTCCTACACCCCGGAGGCCTTCCGGTGGGCGATGGCGCTGCAGTACCTCCTGTGGGGCCTCGGGCTGGTGCAGATCACCCGCTACCGCCTCCGGGCCCGCCGCGTCATCGACCGCGAGGCCCTCCAGGCCGGGGTGCTGCCGTGAGCGAGGAGCGGGCGCCGCTGACCGACGACGGTCACCACGTGGTCATCGACGGGCGCCGCTGGCGTGCGACCGACCCGATGGTGCCCGAGGAGCGACGGGCCGAGCTCCAGCGGGTGCTCATGGCGTGGCGCCGCGACGTCAGGCGCACCCGCGGCACCGCGGAGGAGAAGCGCTCGCGCGCCGGCGTCCAGGCCGCCAAGGTCGCGCTCGGCGAGCGGGGCGAGCCGTGGTGGGAGCAGAGCGACGCCGAGCGACGTGCCCGCTGGGAGGCCGACGTGCCCACGCCCGACTGAGCGTGTGCCCCCGGCGCGAGGGCGCTGCTAACGCGACGACGGGCCGGCGTCGGGGCGCAGCCAGCGCGCCAGCAGGGGCGTGAGCAGCAGGATCACCACGAGCCGCAGCACCTGCACGGCCAGGACGTAGGTGACGTCGGCGCCGCTGTCGGCCGCTGTGGCCAGCACCGCGAAGAGCCCGCCCGGGGTGGTCGCGAGGTAGGCGGTGAGCCCGTCGACCTCCGTGGCGCGTGCCAGCACCGCGCCCATCGCGGCGGTCGAGACCACGAGACCCGCGATGAGCACCAGCACGACCGGCAGCATCCTGGCGATGGAGCGCAGGCTCTCGCGGGTGAAGCGCAGCCCGACCTGCACACCGATCAGCAGGTAGCCCACCCACTGCACCAGCACCGGTACGCCGGCAGCGCCGAGCCACCCGGTGGCGGCGAGCACCGCCGCGACCAGCATCGGCCAGAGCAGCACGCCCGTCGGCACGGGCAGCGCGCGGGCCAGGGCCAGCCCGAGCACGAGCGACACCAGCACGAAGCCGGTCTCGGCGGCCAGCGCACCGTCGCTGCCCGCGGCACCCGTGACGCCGGCGTCGCCGGGCCCGCCCGCCCCGCCCGCGGGGGCGAAGACGACGCTGGTGACCAGCGGCATCGCCAGCAGCACGACGAGCACCCGGAGGTACTGCACGACGGTCACCACGCGCTCGTCGGCGCCCAGGTCGCGCGCCACGGCGACGATGCCCGACGCGCCGCCGGCGATGAGGGCGAAGGCGCCGGTGACGGGGGAGACGTCGCGCCGCAGCGCCAGCAGCCGCCCGGCGCCGAGACTGAGGGCGAGGGTGCCGAGGGTGACCAGGGCGATGGGCAGCAGGTCGCGACCCGCCTGCTGGAGCGCGGCCACGCTCACCATGGCCCCGATGGTGACGCCGATGACGCCCTGCCCGACGCGGAAGGCAGCCGGCGGCACCCGCAGCTCGGTCGGGGAGGTCAGGGCGTGCGCCATGCCGCCCACCAGCGCCCCGAAGAGCACCGGCGAGGGCAGCCCGAGCGCGCCGAGCCCGAGGCTGACGGCCGCGGTGACGACGAGCACCAGCACGGCGGCCCGCGGGGCCGACCGCGGCCGTCCGGGCCCGGGGGCGGCGCTCAGCGGGGGATCACCGAGAACAGCACCTGGCGCTTGACCATGGCCCAGATGGCCAGCACCACCACGGTGTGGATCAGGGTGCCCTGCCAGAAGCCCGTGCGGTCCAGGCCGGGCACGTTGGCCACGGCCAGGGCGAAGAAGACGTGGACGATGAAAACGTAGAGGCTGGCCTGCCCCATCGGGATCCACAGCCAGCCGATGGCCTTGTCGATGGGCTTCCAGCAGGTGGTGAGCACCGCGAAGGCCACGACGACCACGAGCACCAGGTCGATGAGCCGCCCGGGCTGGAGGAAGACGCGGATGTAGAAGTTCTCCAGCAGCCAGGCGTAGCTGTCGGCGGGCAGCGGGGCCGGGGCGAGGCCGCCGTGGGCGTTGCCCCACCAGACCCAGGCCAGCACGGCGGCGTAGCCCACCACGAAGGCCGCGGTCGCGAGCTTCCCGGGCCGGGTCGTGAGCACCCGGGTGATCTGGCGCCGGTAGTAGCCCACGACCAGGCCGTGGGTGAAGGCGACCTGCCAGATGAGCAGGGGGAAGACCGCCTCGAACTGCGAGGGCAGCCAGTGCGGGTCGTCGATGGTGGCGTAGACGTAGCCCGCCCACGACACCGCGAGGACCACCCACCACATCCGGCGCCGGATCAGCCACATCAGCGCCGGCAGCAGCAGGCTGAGCACGACGAAGAGGCCCATGATGTTGAAGACCCACGGCCCCATCTCGAGCAGCAGCAGCTGGCGGATCGCGTAGCCGGGCGGCGGGTAGTCGAAGAGCCGCGGGAAGTTCGCGTAGAGGTCGTAGACCTGCCCGGCGACGGCGCCGCCGTTCTCACCCGTGCCGCGGTCGGTGAAGGTGGTGATGTCGGAGGCGTCGACCAGGGGGAGGCGGCCGAGCAGGTAGACGAGGACGACGACCACCAGGGCCACGACGTACTGCTTGCGGGCGCGCTTGAGCATGACGACCGCCGTGGCGCGCTCGCCGAGCTTGCGCACGGTCGGCTCGTAGATCATGCCCAGCACGACCCCGGAGAGCAGCACGAACATCTCGGCGCCGGTGATCGCCCCGATGGCCTTGAGCGACACGAACGAGTACGGGCTGCTGAGCTCGATGTGGGTGACCACCACGGTGATGATGATCATGCCGCGCAGCAGGTCGAGCCGACGGTCGCGCGGGTCGTGCTCGTCGGGGTAGCGCCACGACGGGAGGAAGCGGCCGGCGAACCCGGCGAAGAGGAACAGCGCCGCCAGCAGCACGGCGCACAGCACGATCCAGTCCAGCTCGTTGCCCAGGTCGGTGCCGAGCACGCGACCCTGGGCGCTGGCGGTGTTGGCGGTCTCGAGGTCGAGCACGTTGGTGACCGGCCCCAGGTCGACGCCGGCGGCGCCCAGGTCCTCGCGCAGCGGGCGACCCAGGCCGTCGACGGTGGCGCGCCAGTCGACGGTGCGCCCGCCCGCCTCGTCCTCGGGGCGCTCGACCTCCAGCCAGGTGAGCGCCGCCACGAGGGGGCGCTCGGGCAGGGCGGCGAGTACCTGGCGCCACCAGTCCTGCTTGACCTCGCGGGACCCGGCGCCGCCGGCCTCTGGCACCCACAGCGCCGCGGTGTCGAGCAGCACGGGGGTGTCGCCGGGCGCGGCGAAGCGGTCGTAGAACGACTCGCGGGAGGTGTCGTCGGCGTAGCCCCACGTCTCGTCGAGACGGGCCTCGAAGGAGCCGGCGGCCGGCACCTCGTTGACCCCGTCGGGGCCGGCGGGCTCGGTCTCGGTGCCGCCGAAGGAGAACAGCGACAGCCCGACCCAGTCGACGGCGTCGTCGCCGGGGTAGTAGGGCGCGTAGGGGTCGTCGGCCTCGTCGAGGGTCCCGTCGCCGTCGGTGTCGAGCACGTCGACCTCGACCTGCCCCGAGGGGTCCACCGCGCGGGCCGACCCGCCGAAGGGGTAGCCCGCTCCGTAGGAGGGCGACCAGACCATCGCGGCGTGCTCGGTGGCCTCGTGCACGGCGTCGGCGACGGTGCGGAAGGCCTCGACGTACGCCGTCGGCTGCTGGCCCCAGGAGGTCCAGGTGCCGTTCATCTCCGGGGCGAAACGCACGAGCACGTAGCTGTCGTAGGCGCGGTGGAGGTCGACCAGCGCGTCGGCCAGGTCGGCGGCGTCGTCGGTGCCGAGGTCGGCCAGGGCCTCGTCGGGCTCCAGGGTCAGCACCGCCACCGCGCCCTGCGTCGCCGCCTGCTCCCCGAACTGGCGCAGGTACGTCGTGTCCTCGGCCCCCAGCGGGTAGGACACCCGCTGGGAGTACAGCGACGGCGTCGCGCCGAGACGGCGGGAGTAGTCGGCCGGGAGGTCCTGGGCCCAGTCCAGCGTCGGACCGAACCACGGTGCTCCCGCAGCCGGGGCGGGCACGGGGTCGTCGTCGCGCCCGGCCGACGTGCTGGCTCCGGCGGCCCGGGGCAGGAGCAGACCCGCCAGGAGGCACGAGAGGAGGCAGACCGCCACGGCGGAGAGGACGGCGCGGAGCGCGGCGGCGGGCCGTCGCCCGCCCGGGGTGAGGGGGGTCATGGGGGGTCCGATCAGGTCAGCGCAACCAGGGCGGCCGCATCCGGCGGCGGCGGATCGACAGGGCGACCATGGCCGCGGCGAGCAGGACGACGACGGCCGAGAACACCCCGAGGGCGAAGGGCGGGACGCCGCTGTCCTGGGGCCCGGCGGCCTCGTCGTCGGACTCCGACGTGGGGCTGGCCGCGGGCGAGCGGTCGTCCCCGTCGGAGTCGCCGCCGTCGGTGCGGTCGGGGTCGGTGCCGCTGGTGGTGCCCGCGACGGGACCGAGGTCGTAGCCGCTGTCGAGGAGGTCGGTGCGGAAGGCCCGGGCGATGGCGGGGTTGGCGGTGAGGCCCCACTCGACCACGTTGCCGATCTCGGGCTCCTCGCGCTCCTGCTCCAGCCAGAGCACCCCGCCGAGTCGCGGGCGCTCCTCGGTCGCGGCGAGCACCTGGCGCCACCACGGCCGCTGGATGGCCAAGGCGTCGGGGCCGTCGGCGCGGGGGTTCCACAGCGCCGACGTGGTCAGCAGGAAGGGCTGGTTGGGGGTGCCGGCGAAGCGGACGTAGAAGGTCTTGCGCCCCAGGTCGTCGCCGTAGCCGAAGCGCTCCTTGAAGCGCTCGTCGAGCTCGTCGGGCGCCGGCACCGTGTTGGCGCCGAACTGCTGGGTCACGCCGTAGCGCAGCATCGTCAGGCCCACCCAGTCCACGACGTCGTCGCCGGGGTAGTAGGGGCCGTAGGGGTCGTCGGCCTCGGTGACCCGCCCGTCGCCGTCGGTGTCGAGCACCCGACGCGCCGCGGGACTGATCGCCGGGGCGTCGGCCGAGGTCGTCGTGGAGTTGACCGCGCGGTCGAAGGGGTAGCCGGCGCCGTAGGCCGGCGCCCACACCATGGCGGCCTCGTCGGTGGCCGCGTGGACCCCGTCGGCCACGGTGGTGAAGGCGCGCACGTAGTCGCGCGGCTGCTGGCCCCACGCGGTCCAGGAGCCGTTCATCTCCGGCGCGAAGCGCACCAGGAACGTGCTGCCGTCGGCCTCGGCCAGGTCGGCGAGCAGCCGACCGAGGCGCTCGGCGTCCTGGGCGTCGGGCTCGGTGAGGGAGGTCGGCTGGAGCGTCACCACCGCGACGGCGCCCTCGTCGGCGGCCTGGTCGGACAGGTCGGAGACGGCCTCGTCGGTGCTGTCGTTGAGGGGGTAGACGAACGAGCGCCCGAAGAGCGACACGTCGGTGCCCAGCCGGTCGACGTAGGCCTCGGCGGTGTCGGTGCGCCAGTCGAGGTCGGGTCCGAACCAGGGCGCACGCGGCTCCGGCTCGGTGGCGGCGTGGGCGGGCACGACCGACGTCGCGAGCAGTCCGCCGGCCAGGACGGCCGCGGCGCCCGCTGCGAGACGTCCCGCGAGCGCGGTCACGACAGGTCGCATCGCATGCTCCAGTGGTTGCGCCCGTCGGCGCTGTGGAACGACAGGTCCGTCAGCGAGGCCAGCGCGAGCGCCAGCCCACGACCCGACTCGGCGTCCTCGTCGGGCATCGTGACGCGGCTGAGGTCGATCGCCGCGGGCTCGCCGTTGTCGGCGAGGTCGATGAGCACCTCGGCGTCGGTCACGCCCAGGGTGATCGTGAAGCGCCGGCCGTCGCCGCGCTCGTCGGCGGCGGGGCGTCCCGAGTCGACCTCGAAGGCGTGCTCGATGACGTTGGCGAGGATCTCGATCACCGCCATCTCCACACGCATCCGCTCGGCGACCGGCACCTCCTCGTGCTGCTGCCACAGGTGCTCGAGCAGCACGTGCACGAGGTCGAGCATCTCCTCGCTCGCGGGGGCCGAGAGCTCCAGCCGGTCGGGGAGGGCCTGCAGCGTCGAGGACTCAGTCATCGAAGGCCCCGTCGACGGTGTCGCGCGGACGCAGGATCTTGGTCAGGTTGGTCAGGTCGAGCACCGTCAGGACGGCCTCGGTGGGGCGCGCGATGCGCAGGTCGCCACCCTGCTGGCGGGTCGACTTGACCCCGCCGATCAGCGCGCCGAGGCCGGAGGAGTCGATGAAGCTGGTGTCGGCGAGGTCGACCACGATGCGGTGCGTGCCGCCGGCGACCAGGTCGGCCAGCACGCTCTTGAGCTGACGGGCCGCCACCATGTTGAGGCGTCCCTCGGGGCGGACGACACCGATCCCGCTGGCGGTGGTGTCGACGTGGAACTCGGTCATGCTGCTCCCTCTGCGTGGCTCTGACCGGAGGCCCGGTCAGGCGTGTGGCTGGTCGTGGGCGTGCTGCTGGTCGTGGGCTCGGTCGGGCCGGCGGGCGTCGGCGGCGCGTCGACGGGCTCGAAGCCGCGGTAGCGCGCGGCCTTGATGATGACGGAGAAGATCGCGAGGTCGAAGGCGACCCACAGCAGGTTGAGCACCGTGCCGACACCGCCGGCCTGGCCCGCGGCGAGCCGCGCGACGCCGACGACGCTGGCCACGACGAGCGCGCCCATCGCGATCAACTGCGGCCGCACCAAGTGCCAGGCGGGCCCGGTCGGGCTGCGCTTCTCCTTGGGGGTGACGGCGAAGTCGAGCGAGCGGCCCATCACGACGTTGCCGAAGGCGGAGGTGAAGGCGCGGATCCAGGTCGGGAAGAGGGCGAGCGAGTACTGCTGCCCGCGCCAGGTCTTGCGGCCGTTGGCGACGACGAGGAACAGCAGCTGGTTGACGACCAGGAACGGCACGAGGCGGATGAAGAAGTCCGAGCTCAGCGCCTGCACCGGCAGCACGCCGAAGACGAGGTAGATCACAGGGGCCGCCAGGTAGATGATCGCGGCGAAGCCCGACAGGTAGCTCCACATGGTGGAGAAGTACATGAGCCGCTGGCCCCACGTCAGGCGCCGCTGGCTGAGCGGGTTCTCCCGCATCATCACCTGCATGGTGCCCTGGGCCCAGCGCAGCCGCTGGGTCAGCATCGTCTCGAGGTCCTCCGGGGCGAGGCCGAAGGCGAGGTTCTCGTCGTGGTAGGCCGACTTCCAGCCCAGGCCGTGCATCCGCATGCAGGTGGCCATGTCCTCGGTGACCGAGATCGTCGCCATGGGCATCACCGCCTGCGCCTCGCCGTGACGGTCCACGTTGACGGAGTCGACGAGGGCCTGCACCGAGTCGATCGCGCCCAGCGGGGACCAGTCGCGGTGCGACATGCGCTCGAGCACGCTCTGCGGGTCGACGAGGCTGCCGTCGCCCTCGCCGGACTGCTCCTCCAGGGCGGCGATGGCCTCGAGGTCTGCGGCCATCACCTCGAGGTCGGAGGCCACGAGCCGACGGCGGACCTCCTCGACCGTGCGCTGGAAGTCGTAGGTGACGTCGAACATCGCCTCGCCGCGCCCCAGCCGCTCCCGGGCGTCCTTGACCGCCTGCTCGACCTCGCCGAGGGCGTCGCGCACGAGAGTCTCCTCGCGCGGGGTCTGGCGGCGCGCCTTCTTGATGACCGACTCGCCGTAGTACAGGTTGCGCCACACCTTGAGCGCCATCTCGTCGGCGTAGCGCACGACGCCGATCTGCATGAGGGCGTCGCGGCGCAGCACGGCGTTGGAGCCGCAGAAGAAGGCGGCGTTCCAGCCGTCCTTGCCGGCCTGGATCGGGCCGTAGAACAGCGGCGCCTGGCTGCCGAGCGGGTCGTCGTCGGGCACGTTGACGAAGAACTGGTTGGTCTGGACCAGCCCCATCTTCTCGTCGCGGAAGTAGCCCAGGGTTCGGTCGAGGATCTGCGGCTCCGGCACCTGGTCGGCGTCGAGGATGAGCAGGAACTCGCCCTCGGTCTGCTCGAGGGCGTTGTTGAGGTTGCCCGCCTTGGCGTGCCGGGGCATGTCGACCCAGTCCTGCGAGCGGGTGATCCAGCCGACGCCGGCGGCCTCGGCCGCCGCGCGCATCTCCGGGCGGTTGCCGTCGTCGAGGATCCAGGTCTCGTGGGGGTAGCGGATGTCCAGCGCGGCCCGGGCGGTGGCCATGACGAGGTCGATGGGCTCGTTGTAGGTCGTGATGAGGACGTCGACCGTCAGGCCCTCCTCGGGCAGCGGGGGCTCGCCGCGCTCCTTGAGCCGCCACATGCCGAGCCCGAACAGCAGCGAGTCGACCAGGCTGTAGGTCTCCGCGACGACGAGCGGCACGGCCAGCCACCAGGCGTCCCAGTTCACCGAGAACAGCCACCGCCACACGACGTAGTTCAGGCCGAGGATGGCCGTCACCAGGACGATGGACCGGATCAGCAGCAGCCGGCGGGTCATGGGCTGTCCTCCTGCGAGGGCGAGAGGGGGGCGGGGGAGGGGGCGTAGTAGACGGCGACCGCGGTCACGTCGTCGAGGGGGGTGCGCTCGCGCGCCAGCAGGGCGATCCCGGCGAGCAGCGAGTTGACGTCGTCGTGCGCGGCGACGAGGGCGCCGATCGGCTCCCACCAGCGCACCTGCTCGTCGACGAGGTCGAGCAGGCCGTCGCTGAACATCAGCACGCGGTCGCCGGGCTCGAGCTGCACGTCGAGCTCGCCCCAGTGGTCGTCGGGCAGGACGCCGATCGGCGCGTCGGAGCCGCCGAGGCGCACGACCTCGCCGTCGGGCCGCACCACCAGGCACAGCCCGCTGCCGGCGTCGACGTAGCGCAGGTAGCCGTCGTCGAGGTCGATGGCGGCCTCGAAGAGCGTCACGAAGGACTCCGTGCGCTCGAGGTCGGCCATCAGGCTGCGCGCGACCTGGGTGACGGTGACGCCGAGGTCGACGCCCGCGACGACGGCGGAGTGGGTGCCGCGCAGGGCGGAGCGGACCCCGGCCCCCACCAGCGCGGCTCCCGTGCCCTTGCCCATGACGTCGCCCAGACCGAGGTGGGCCACGCCCTGGGCGATGCCGTAGTCGTAGAAGTCGCCGCCGACGGCCAGGGAGGGCAGGCACATCCCGTTGATGGTCCAGGAGTCGGAGCTGAGGGCGCGCGCGGGCAGCATCGAGGACTGCACCCAGGTCGCCTGGGTCATCTCGGTGGAGGCCACGAGCTCCTGCTGGGCCCAGGCGGCCATGTCGTCGAAGGCGGTCAGCCGCTCCGCGTCGAGGCGGCGCGGGCGGGTGTCGTAGATGGCGAACGTGCCCACGACGTTGCCGGCCGGGTCGAGGATCGGCTGGGCGGCGTAGAACCGGATCCCGAGGTCGGCGACCGCCGGGAGGTGGGCGAAGCGCTCGTCGAGGGAGGCGTCCTCGACGATCAGCAGCGCGCCGCCGGCGTGGGTCTCGTCGCACAGGCAGTCGACGCGGGGCAGCTCGCGGCCGGGCAGGCCGTACATGCCGGGGAAGAGGGCACGGTCGCCGTCGAGCACGGTGACGCTGGACATCGGCACGTCGAAGACCAGGTGGGCCAGTCGGGCGATGCGGTCGAAGCGCTCCTCGGGGCGGTCGAGCTGGAGCCCGAGCGACTCCACGGCCCGCTGCCGACGGTCCTCCTGGGCCGCGTCGAGCGCGTGCGGCATCGCGGTGGTGCTCCCCATGTGTGTCGAACCCTTTCAGGGCTGTGTCCCGAATGCGCCAACTCTGTCACGTCACAGGCGCCTCGCGCGTCACAACCTAGGAACTGCTCGGCCGCTCCCGCATCCCCCGTTCGGCCACCGGGTCGCCCCTCGCGCCGCGGGCGCCGACCCGGTGCACGGGTGCGGCGACGCGGCTCCGGGCGACGCGATAGCGTGGCACCGACGTCGAGTCGAGGGGGTCGAGCGTGTCGAAGGGTCAGCGCGTCGTGGTCGTCGAGGACGACCCCGACATCAGCGCCACGCTGGTGATGGTGCTCGAGCGCACCGGGCTCGAGGTCCACGCCACCGACCGCGGCGAGCGGGCCGTGGAACTGGTGCGCGAGCTGTCGCCCGACCTGGTGACCCTCGACCTCACCCTGCCCGACATGGACGGCACCGAGGTGTGTCGCCGGCTGCGGGAGTTCAGCGACGCCTTCATCATGATGATCACCGGTCGCAGCGACGAGATCGACCGGCTCATCGGGCTCGAGGTCGGCGCCGACGACTACATGGCCAAGCCCTTCTCGGCCCAGGAGGTCCGGGCCCGGGTGGCGGCGCTCCTGCGCCGGGCGCGCTCGGCGGTCGAGGCCCCCCCGCTCACAATGGACGCCGGCGGTGGGCTGACCCTGCTGCCCAGCGCCCACACCGCCACCCTCGACGGCGCCCCCCTGCCCTTCACCCCGGCGGAGGTCGACCTGATGGCGGCGTTCGCGAGCCGGCCGGGGGAGACCTGGACGCGTGGTGAGCTCGTGCGCACGGTGTGGCAGGGCGAGTTCATCGAGTCCGACTTCCTCGTCGACGTCCACGTCGGCAACCTGCGCCGCAAGCTGCGCCGCGCCGGCAGCAAGCGCAGCTGGATCCGCACCGTCGACGGCTCGGGCTACGTCTACGACCCGTCCTGACGGGCGCCGCGGTTGACGGTGAGCCCCACCAGCCGGGCCACCACCAGCGCGACGTAGAGCACCCCGGCCAGCATCTCGATCATCACGAACGAGCGTGCGTGGGGCAGCACGGGTACGACGTCGGACAGCCCGACGCTGGTGAGGGTCGAGAACGACAGGTAGAGCAGCTCGAACCATGCGCGGTCCTGCGCCGGGCCCGTGCCGACGAACGATCCCGGCCACACGACCTGGAGGGCCGCGTAGACGTAGGCGAAGCCCCAGGCCACGACCGTGAAGGCCGCGCCGGTGGCGAAGAGCTCGTCGCGCGTGACCCGGTCGTCGTGGAAGAGGTAGCGGATCATGCTGTAGGAGACGTAGAAGTAGAACGGCGCGTGCAGCAGCGCCGAGACCAGCACGACCCAGGCGGTGTCGGGAGTGGCGGCCTCGAGCACCGTGAACACCATCGCCGGGGCACCCACCACCAGGGCGATCCAGTTCAGCGCCGGGGTGCGACGCACGGCCCACAGCGCCAGGCCGACCACGGCGATCTGCACCACGCCGATGAGCGCGCGCCCCACGACGCTGCCGTCGAGGAAGGGGTAGGCCAGGATCGCCACCAGCTGGGCGCCGAGGAGCACCCCCGACGGCTGGTCGCCGAGCACGGGCCGGAGCCGGTGTCGGTCGTCGGGGTCCACCTCGCCGCCCGGGCCCGGCCGTGTCACTCGCTCCCGGCTCACGGGAGGTGGGCCTGCTTCCGCTCGAGCTTGCGGGTCACCGAGGCGACCGTCTCCTCGCGGGTCAGCAGGACCCGCGCGTAGTTGACGAACGTCGCCGCCATCACGATGGCCGGCCACGGGAAGGCGGGGTCGAAGCCCGGGCCGCCGAGACCGAGCGAGGCCCACACCACCCAGCAGACCAGGGTCGGGCCGAGGAAGCCCAGCAGCGCCTGGCGGCGCTCCGCGTCGTAGGCCGCCACGGCCCGCGCGTGGATCTGGGCCTGGGTGAGCGCGCCGGGGCGCCCGGCGGGGACGCCCGGCCCGGCGACCTCCACGACGGGCCGCTGCGGCAGGAGGTCGGCGAGGAGCGGGGGCACCTCCCCGAGCGTGCGGAGCCCGGAGGCCCTCGCGGAGCGCTCCTCGAGGTCGGCCGGGTCGAGACGCCCGTCGGCGTAGGCCTCCGCGAGCACGTCCTGCACGACCGAGCGGTCGCGGTCGGAGGCGCGCAGGGCCGCGTGCTCGGGCAGGCGCGGGTCGTGGGCGAACGACGACCAGACCCCGGGGACATCCACGCGCGTCATCCTAGGCCCGCCTGACCGGAGAGCCGGCCGATCCGTGCGGCCCGGCGCGAGGTCGCTGGCGCGGCACGACGAACGGGAGGACCATCGGACCGTGACCTCGACCGACGGGACCGCCGCGACCCCAGGGGCCGTCGTGACCTGCGACCTGGTCGTCGTCGGGGCCGGCCCGACGGGCCTCTTCGCGACCTACTACGCAGGCTTCCGCGGGCTCCGGGTGGCTCTCGTCGACTCCCTGCCCGAGCTCGGCGGCCAGGTCACCGCGATGTACCCCGAGAAGCTCATCCTCGACGTCGCGGGGTTCCCAGCCGTGCGCGGACGCGACCTGGTGAGCGCCCTGGTCGAGCAGGCGGCCGGCGCCGACGCCGTGCACCTGCTCGGGCGCACGGCCTCGACCCTGGTGCACGGCGAGGACGAGGTGGTGGTCGGGCTCGACGACGGCACGCAGGTGCACGCCGGCGCCGTGCTGGTGACGGCGGGGATCGGGCGCTTCGCCCCGCGCCCCCTCGCGGCGGGTGAGGGCTGGCTGGGGCGCGGGCTGGAGTTCTTCGTGCCGACCAGCGAGCCCTACGCCGGGCGCGACGTGGTGGTCGTCGGCGGCGGTGACAGCGCGCTCGACTGGGTGCTGCACCTGGAGCCCGTGGCCCGGTCGGTCACCCTCGTGCACCGGCGTACGGCGTTCCGCGCCCACGAGCGCACCGTGGCGCAGGTGCGGGCCTCCTCGGCGCGCGTGCTGACCGACGCCGAGGTCGTCGCGCTGCGACCGGTGGCGGGGGAGGCCGGCCGGCCGCTGGCCGAGGTCGACGTCGCGCGGGGCGAGGCCCGGGCCGGGACGCGCGAGATGCTGACGCTGCCGTGCCAGGCGGTGGTGGCGGCGCTCGGCTTCGTCGCCGACCTCGGTCCGCTCCAGGGCTGGGGACTGGACGTCGAGCGGCGCCACGTGGTGGTCGACGCGGCCATGCGCACGTCGCTGCCGCGTGTCTTCGCCGCCGGCGACGTGGCCGAGCACCCCGGCAAGGTCCGGCTGATCGCCACCGGCTTCGGGGAGGCGGCGACCGCGGTCAACAACGCGGCGGTGGTGATCGACCCGGCCGCCTCGAC
The DNA here is from genome assembly GCF_916862475.1 of Nocardioides sp. Leaf374. Classification (NCBI taxonomy): domain Bacteria; kingdom Bacillati; phylum Actinomycetota; class Actinomycetes; order Propionibacteriales; family Nocardioidaceae; genus Nocardioides; species Nocardioides sp. Leaf374. Next base: position 21,792 of record NZ_CAKASO010000043.1, on the reverse strand, counting down.
CTTCCCCGGCCACTCCAGCGCCCTCGGCTGAGGGGCGGCCGCGGGTCCGTCTAGGCTACCGGTGCGTAGCCCGCCGGGCCGCGCGTCGTCGTCGAGAAGGGTCGGGACACGAATGCGGGTGGCCTTGCTGTCCTACCGCTCCAAGCCGCACTGCGGGGGCCAGGGCATCTACGTCCGTCACCTCTCGCGCGAGCTGGTGGCCCTGGGGCACACCGTCGAGGTCTTCTCGGGCCAGCCCTACCCCGAGCTCGACCCAGGCGTGGCGCTGACGAAGGTGCCGAGCCTCGACCTCTACCGCGAGCCCGACCCCTTCCGCGTGCCCCACCTGCGCGAGTTCCGCGACCGTGTCGACGTGGAGGAGTTCGCCACGATGTGCGCCGCGGGCTTCCCCGAGCCCAAGACCTTCAGCACGCGGGTGGCGCGGCTGCTGCGCGAGCGCGCCGACGAGTTCGACATCGCCCACGACAACCAGGTGCTGGGCTACGGCATGCTCGACGTCGAGCAGGTCATGCCGCTCATCACCACGCTGCACCACCCGATCACCTTCGACCGCCGCATCGACCTCGAGGGCGCCACGCACCCGTGGCGCAAGGTGACGCTGCGCCGCTGGTACGGCTTCCTGCGGATGCAGGGTCGTGTGGCCCGCAGCGCCCGCCGGATCCTCACGCCCTCGGAGACCTCGCGGCGCGACATCGCCACCGACTTCGGCGTCGACCCCGCCCGCATGCAGACCATCCTGCTCGGCGTCGACGACGTCTTCGTGCCGCCGACCGAGCCGCGCGTGCCGGGCCGGATCCTGGCCATGGCCAGCGCCGACGCCCCGATGAAGGGCATCGCCACGCTGCTGGAGGCCTTCGCCAAGCTCCGCACCGAGCGCGACCTCGAGCTGGTGCTCGTGACGCGTCCTCAGCCGGGGGGCCGCACCGAGCAGCTCATCGACCGGCTCGCGATCGGTGACGCGGTCTCCTTCGTCCACGGCGTCTCCGACGAGGAGCTGGTGCGGCTGATGGGCTCCGCCGAGCTCGCGTGCGTGCCCTCGCTCTACGAGGGCTTCTCGCTGCCGACCGCCGAGCTCATGGCGTGCGCGACGCCCCTGGTCGTCTCGCGGGCCGGCGCCATCCCCGAGGTCGTGGGACCCGACGGCGAGTGCGCCGACCTGGTCGCCCCCGGCGACGTCGGGGAGCTCGAGGCCGCCCTGGCCGCGCTGCTCGACGACCCCGAGCGCCGCGCGAGGATGGGCGCCGCCGGGCGCCGACGGGTCGAGGAGATGTTCAGCTGGCGGGCGGTCGCGGCCACGGTGGCCGAGGCCTACGACGAGGTCGTCGCCGCCTGGAGGGCCGAGGGGCCCATGCCGTCCACCGGCCGCAAGGGCCGCCGCAGCAGGAGGAACGCACGTGCTGACCGTTGACTTCGACCGCCTGGGCCTGCGCCCCGGCGACCGCGTGCTCGACATGGGCTGCGGCGCCGGGCGCCACGCCTTCGAGATGTACCGCCGCGGCGGCGACGTGGTCGCCTTTGACCAGGACGCCGACGAGCTGGCCGGGGTGCGCGAGCTCTTCGTGGCCATGCGCGAGGCCGGCGAGGTGCCCGAGGGCGCCGAGGCCGACGTCAAGGAGGGCGACGCCCTGCAGCTGCCCTTCGCCGACGGGGAGTTCGACCGCGTCGTCGCGGCCGAGGTGCTCGAGCACATCCCGGCCGACATCCAGGCCATCGAGGAGCTCGTGCGCGTGCTGCGGCCCGGCGGCACCCTGGCGGTCTCGGTGCCGCGGTGGTTCCCCGAGGTCGTCAACTGGAAGCTCTCCGACGACTACCACAACGTCCCGGGCGGCCACATCCGCATCTACTCCGACAAGGAGCTGATCGGCAAGCTGGTCAACGCGGGGCTGGCCTTCGAGGGCAAGGACTACGCCCACGGCCTGCACTCGCCCTACTGGTGGATCAAGTGCGCCGTCGGCGTGCGCAACGACGACCACCCCCTCGCCAGGGCCTACCACCGGCTGCTGGTGTGGGAGATCATGAAGCAGCCGCGCGCGCTGCGCGTGGCCGGCCGGGTGCTCGACCCGCTCATCGGCAAGAGCATGGTGCTCTACTTCCGCAAGCCGTCGGCGGCGCATGTCTGAGCGGCTGCCGCACGTCGAGGGCGTGCTCAGCCCTGGCCAGGTGGCGCAGACCGCGGCCAGCATCGCGCGGATGCAGGAGCCCGACGGGGCGATCCCGTGGACGACCGGCGAGCACGTCGACGTGTGGAACCACGTGGAGGCCGCGATGGCGCTGCTCGTCGGCGGCGAGGTCGAGGCCGCCGAGGCGGCGTACGACTGGGTGCCGCGCTGGCAGCGCGCCGACGGGTCCTGGCCGATGAAGATCGTCGCCGGGCAGGTCGAGGACGACCGCGGCGAGGTCAACATGAGCGCCTACCTCGCGGTGGGCCTGTGGCACCACTGGCTCGTGCGGCACGACGCGGCGTACGTCGCGACGCTGTGGCCGGCCGTGCGCGCGGGGCTCGACTGGGTGGTGGCCCAGCAGCTGCCCTTCGGCGGGCTCAACTGGACCCCCGACGACCAGGGGGCGCTGCTGGCCGGGTCGTCGAGCGTCTACCAGTCGCTGCGGGCCGGCGTCGCGCTCGCCGAGCTGCTCGACGACCCGCAGCCGGAGTGGGAGCTGGCCGGCGGCCGGCTCGGTCACGCCGTGCGCCACCACCGCGACCTGTTCCTGGACAAGTCCACCTTCTCCATGGACTGGTACTACCCCGTCCTCGGCGGTGCCGTGCGCGGGCCGGCCGCCTCGGCGCTGCTCGCCTCGCGCTGGGACGACTTCGTCGTGCCCGGGCTGGGCATCCGCTGCGTCGACACCAACCCGTGGGTCACGGGCGCCGAGACGTGCGAGCTCGTGCTCGCCCTCGACGCGGTCGGCGACCACCGGGGCGCGCTGCGGCTGCTGGGCGACGTGCAGCACCTGCGTCACGAGGACGGCAGCTACTGGACCGGCTGGGTGTTCGGCGACGACGTCCACTGGCCCGGTGAGCAGACCACTTACACCGCGGCCGCCGTGCTGCTCGCCGTCGATGCGCTGGGGGAGACCTACGGTCACGCCACCCCGGGCTCGGGGATCATGCGCGGCACGTCGCTGGCCCCGCACTTCGCCGAGATCGCGCTGGAGTGCGGGTGCCCGTCGCCCGACTCAGCCGACCGGCTCTCCCGCCCGTCCTGAGTCGCGCCGCAGCACCCGCATCGAGCCGACGGTCTCCACCTCGCTGAAGGCACCGCCCGCCAGCGCCCGCTGGACGACGTGCCAAGGCGCCTGGCCCCCGTCGGCGGGGTCGGGGAAGACGTCGTGCACCACCAGGAGCCCGCCGGCCTCGACCCACGGCGCCCAGCCGCTGTAGTCGTTCTGGGCGTGCTCCTCGGCGTGCCCGCCGTCGATGAAGACCAGCGACAGCGGGGTGCGCCAGTGGCGCGCGACCGTGGTGCTGGCCCCGACCACCGCGACCACGAGGTCCTCGAGCCCGGAGCGCTCCAGGGTGCGCCGGAAGACCGGCAGCGTGTCCATGCGACCGGTCTCGGCGTCGACCAGGCTCGCGTCGTGGTGCTCCCAGCCGGCCTGGTTCTCCTCCGAGCCGCGGTGGTGGTCCACCGTGAAGACCACCGCCTGCGGCCCACCGACCTCCCGGGCCGCGGCGGCGAGGTGGATCGCCGACTTGCCGCAGTAGGTGCCGACCTCGAGCACCGGCCCGTGGGGCAGGCGCTCGAGGGCGCGGCGGTGGAGCAGCAGCCCCTCGTCGAGCGGCATGAAGCCCTTCGCCGCCCGGGCGTGGTGCTGCCAGTCGGCTCCGGTCGGGTCCTGCGCGGTGGTGGGCACCGCTGGAGGCTAGCGCCGCGCCGGTGGGGCCGCGGAGCCGGTGGGCTCACACCGCGGCGAGCATGTCCTCGACGCGGCGGCTGAGGTCGCCGATGCTGAAGGGCTTGGTGACGTAGGCGTCCGCGCCGGCGGCGAGGCCGGCGGCGATGTCGTCGCGCGAGGAGCGGGCCGAGACCATGAGGATCTGCGGCGAGCCCGCCGAGGGCTGCGCCTTGAGCAGCCGGGCCAGCTCCAGGCCGTTCATGCCGGGCATGCTGACGTCCATCACGACCAGGTCGAAGGAGCCGGCGCTGACCTCGACCATGGCGTTCCACGACTCCGGCACGCTCTCGACCTCGTGGCCGTTCATCTCGAGCACCGTCGACAGCAGCTCGCGCACGTCGCTCTCGTCCTCGACCACCAACACCTTGGCCATGCCGGCCCTCCCTCGTCCAGACGTTTCACGGCGGAAGACCGCCCCCCTGCCACGAGCATGACACCGGTCGCCTGACTCGTCACGTCGAAGTGTCGAGCCACCCGTGAAGAGGTCGTGAAGACGCCTGGTCAGACGGGTGCCCGTCGATCGGTGACGTGTCACGGGTCACGCGGGTCGGGAGCCCTCCTCGCCGGCCGCCACGGCCGGTGCCAGCGCCCTGCGGTGGCGGGCCCAGTGCCAGTGCAGGAAGCGGTCCACCGCGCGCACGACGGCCACCGAGCGCACCGAGGGCAGGACGTCGAAGGCGTGCTGGGCCCCCGGCAGCTCGGCGTAGACGACCGAGCGGCGCGAGGTCCGGCGCAGCGCCTCGACGAAGAGCCGGGCCTGGTCGACCTGCACCAGGCTGTCGAGGCGTCCGTGCACGACGAAGAAGTCGGGGGCCTCGGGCCCCACCCGCAGCAGCGGGGACCCGGCCTCGAAGGGCTCGGGGTCCTCGCGCCAGCGCCGGCGCAGGATCCGGGGCCCGAGGAAGCGGTCGCGCATCTGCACGGCGCTGCGCAGGCCGGTGGCCCCGGCCAGGTCGTAGACGCCGTAGTGCGGCACCGCGACCTGCACGGAGGTGTCGGCGTCCTCGAAGCCGGGCTGCCAGGCGGGGTCGCCGGGCGTCAGGGCCGCGAGCGCGGCGAGGTGGCCGCCGGCCGAGCCCCCCGTGATCGCGACGTACGACGGGTCGCCGCCGTAGGCCGCGATGTGCTCGTGGACCCACGCCAGCACCTTCTTCACGTCGACGATCTGCGCCGGGAACGGGTGCTGCGGCGCCAGCCGGTAGTTGGGGGCGACGCAGACCCAGCCGCGGGCGGCGAGGTGCTGCATCAGCGGGATGCCCTGGGTGTCCTTGGCGCCCAGCGTCCAGCCGCCGCCGTGGACCTGCACCAGCACGGGTGCGCCGCCCTCGGGCAGGCCGGCGGGGCGCTCGACGGCGGTGTAGACGTCGAGCAGGCCGCGCCGGCCCAGGGTGTCGTCGTAGGCGATGTCGCGCTCCACGTGCACCCCGGGCTCGCGCATGCGGAAGGGGTTGAGCAGCCGCCGCCACGGCACGCGCACGTCGCGGGGGACCTCGGTGTCGATCTCGTCGAGGTAGTCGACGCCGAGGGCGTCGACCAGGGCGCGGTCGGCCACCCCGCGCGCCTGCGCGCTCGTGCGCAGCATCCAGGCCAGGCCGGCGGCGTTGGCGAGGGCCAGCAGTGCGCCGGTGCGGGTCAGCCCGCGCCGACGGGCGTGGCGGGCGGTGTCGGCGGCCGTGGCCGCGAGCAGGTGCGGGGCGAGCTCGCTGGTGCCCCAGCCGGCCAGGAATACCGGCACGGCTGTCCTGAAGCCCGGCACCGGGCGCAGCGCGTTGGCGACGAGCGCCGCGGTCAGGAGCTGGCGGAGCCGGAAGAGCATGGCCCCGATGTTAACGATCGGTAACCGCCCGCGGGGCGGGTCTCGTCAGGGGGCCGGCCGCAGCTTCTCCTCGAAGAAGCCCAGCACGCGGTCGACCGCGCCCTGGTCGCGGTGCAGCGTCAGGGTCGCGTGCTTGCGTCCGGGCAGGTCGATGCGCACGAAGCCCTCGCCCAGCTCGCGGGTGAGGGTCTCGAAGCGGGTGCCGGTGGCGACGTCACCGTCGTACTGCACGCCGAGCACCTGGCACCCGCCCGCGACGCGCTCGCGCACCACCGCGAGGTCGGCGGGGGAGAGGTTGACGTCGCCCGCGCGGCGGCGGCCGACGGGGAAGGGCGCGGAGGGCTGGCAGACCACGGGCGCAGCGACGGAGGTGTCGACCATCATGGCCAGGGCGAAGCCCCCGGTGAAGCACATGCCCAGCGCGCCGACGCCCGGCCCGCCCAGCTCCGCGTGCAGGTCGCGGGCCAGGCTGCGCAGCCACCCGGCGACCGGGGTCGTCTCCCCGGTGGCGAGCTTCGTGAACTCCCGGCTCACGCACACCTGGCGGAAGGCCCCGGCGACCGACCGGGCTCCGACCGGGGCCTCGGGGGTGCCGAAGAGGTGGGGCATGACGACGGTGAAGCCGGCGGCCACCACCTCCTCGCCGAAGGCGATGACCTGCGGGGTGAGCCCGGGGATCTCGTGGATCACCACGACCCCGGGGCCGCTGCCCTTGCGGTAGGTCGGGTGGGTCGTGCCGTCGGCGGTGTGCTCGCCGAGGGTCCAGGAGTCGAGGAGGGTCATGGCCGGCAGTATGGCCCTCGCCGGTCCGGGCGGCACGGGCACGCGGCGCCGCAGGGTCCGGCCCGAGGGGGGAGCCCGGGCAGCGCGATGCTGCCTAGGGTCGGCCCATGCCGGACTCCGACCCGTCGCGCCACGTGCGCCTCGTGCTGCCCCACCAGCTGTTCACCGAGCACCTCGACGCTCCGGCCGGCACGGTCTTCGTGCTCCTCGAGCACGACCTGCTCTTCCGCCAGTACCGCTTCCACGCCCAGAAGCTCGTGCTCCACCGCGCCTCGATGGTCCGCTTCGCCGAGCGGCTGCGCGAGGCCGGCTTCGAGGTCGAGCACGTCGAGACCTCCGCCTCCGCCACGAGCCACGACCGGCTGGTCGGCTGCCTCGACCGGCTGCGCCCCGACCGGGTGAGCGTCTACGACGTGGTCGACGACTGGCTCTCGCGCGACCTCACCGCCGCCCTGGCCGACCACGGCTACGAGCTGCGCTCCGAGGACGTCCTGGAGACGCCGTGCTTCCTCACCTCCCGCGCCGACGTCGCCGAGCAGGTCGGCAGCGGCGGTCGGACGGCGCGCATGCAGCACTTCTACGCCTGGCAGCGCCGCCGTCTCGACGTGCTGGTCGAGGGCGACCAGCCCGTCGGGGGCCAGTGGTCCTTCGACGCCGACAACCGCAAGAAGCTGCCCAAGCAGCACCCCGTGCCCGCGGTCGCCCGGCCCGGCGCCGACGGCGGGCCCGAGCGGCACCCGGCCGTGGCCGACGCCATCGCCTGGGTCGGCGAGGAGTTCCCCGACGCCCCCGGCGACGCGGAGGCCTTCGCCTGGCCGACCTCGCACGACGAGGCGGAGGCGATGCTGGAGGAGTTCCTCGCCGAGCGCTTCACCGAGTTCGGGCCCTTCGAGGACGCGATCTCCCGCGAGCACCCGTGGATGTTCCACGCCCTGCTGACCCCGGGCCTGAACATCGGGCTGGTCACCCCGGCCCACGTGCTGGAGCGGGCGCTCGACGTGGGGTCCTCCGAGGAGGTGCCGCTGGCCTCCCTCGAGGGCTTCGTGCGCCAGCTCATCGGCTGGCGCGAGTACATGCGCGCCACCTACGTCGTCCACGGGCGCCGCATGCGCAGCGGCAACCGGCTGGCCCACACCCGGCCGCTGGCCGAGGGCTGGTGGACCGCGCGTACGGGGCTGGCTCCGGTCGACCTGGTGCTGGAGCGGGTGCTGGCCCACGGCTACGCCCACCACATCGAGCGCCTGATGGTGCTCGGCAACGCGATGTGCCTGCTGCGCGCCGAGCCCGACGCCGCCTACGAGTGGTTCATGGAGATGTTCGTCGACGCCTACGACTGGGTGATGGTGCCCAACGTCTACGCCATGAGCCAGTTCGCCGCGGGCGAGGCGATCACCACCAAGCCCTACGTGTCGGGGTCGAACTACCTGCGCAAGATGTCGGACCTGCCGGCGGGGGAGTGGCGCGAGGACTGGGACGCGCTCTACTGGACCTTCGTGCGCGACCACCACGACGTCTTCGCCGGCAATCCCCGCTCGCGCATGATCGCCACCCTCTACGACGGCCTGGACTCCTCGACCAAGGCCGCCCACACCCGGCGCGCCCGGAGGTGGCTGGCCTGATGGCGCGGCTGCACTCCCTCGAGCTGCTGCCCGACGAGGCGGGCCAGGTCGCCGTACGCCGGCAGTGGCAGGCCCTGCGCGACGCCGGCCTGCCCTCCCAGCTCGACCACCGCGGCAGCTCCAACGCCGCCCACGTCAGCGTGGTGGAGGCCCCCGCGCTGTCGAGCGACGCCCTCGACGTGGCGACGGCGCGCCTGGGCTCGCTGCTGCCGGTGACGGCCGTGGTCGGCGGCGTCCTGCTCCTCGGCGGCGGTGGAGGCCGCGTGGCAATGGCCCGCCCGGTGCAGCTGAGCGACGACGTGGTGCGCCGGGTGCTGGCTGTGCGGGTGCACGTGCCCGAGCGCCGCCACCACGGCTGGGTGCCCCATCTGACCCTCGCCCGGGGCCTCGACCGGTCCGACGTGCCCCGGGCCCTGGAGGCCCTGGGCGACCACGACGCGGCCCTCGAGCTGCGGCTGGCGTCGCTGCGCCACTGGGACCCCGACGCGGGCGAGGTCACCGACCTCGCCCGCTGAGGACCCGCCGTCCGGGGGTGCTGGTCAGACCCCGGCCGGCTCCGGCTCGCGGACCGGCTCGGGGGTGTCGCCGACGGGGGCTCCGCGACGCGGCGCGTGGTAGGCGTCGACGTCGAGGATGCCCTCGCGGCGGGCCACGATGGTCGGCACGAGCGCCTGGCCGGCCACGTTGGTGGCGGTGCGCATCATGTCGAGGATCGGGTCGATGGCCAGCAGCAGCGCCACGCCCTCGAGCGGCAGACCCAGGGTGGTGAGGGTCAGCGTCAGCATCACGACGGCGCCGGTGAGACCCGCGGTGGCGGCGGAGCCGACCACCGACACGAAGGCGATGAGCAGGTAGTCCTGCACGCCCAGGGTGATGCCGAAGATCTGCGCCACCGTGATCGCGGCCAGCGCGGGGTAGATGGCCGCGCAGCCGTCCATCTTGGTGGTCGCGCCGAGCGGCACGGCGAAGGAGGAGTACTCCTGCGGCACGCCGAGGTTGCGCGTCGTCACCTGCTGGGTCAGCGGCATGGTGCCCACCGAGGAGCGCGAGACGAAGGCGAGCTGGATCGCGGGCCAGGCGCCGGAGAAGAACTTCACCGGGGACAGGCCGTGCAGGCGCAGGATGACGGGGTAGACCACGAACATCACCAGCAGGCAGCCGACGTAGACGTCGACGGTGAAGACCGCCAGCGGCGCCACCAGGTCCCACCCGTAGGTGGCGACCGCGCGGCCGAGCAGGCCGAGGGTGCCGAGCGGGGCCAGCTTGATGATCCACCACAGGACCTGCTGCACGACGGCCAGCGCCGAGCGCATGAAGCCCAGGAAGGGCTCGGCCTTCTCGCCGGCCTTCAGCGAGGCGGCGCCCACGACCAGGGCGACCACCACGATCTGCAGCACGTTGAAGGACGCGGCGCCCTCCTCGATCTCCAGGCCGAGCACGTTGGCCGGCACCAGGCCGGTGAGGAAGTCCAGCCACGAGCCGCTGGTGCCCTCGTACGTCGCGCCCGCGGCCGAGACGTCGGCGCTGCTGCCGGGGTTGGTGAGCAGGCCCAGCGTGATGCCGATCGTGACGGCCACCAGCGACGTGATCGCGAACCACACCAGCGTCTGCGTGGCCAGCCGCGCGGCGTTGGAGACCTCGCGCAGGTTGGTCACGCTGACCACGATGGCGGCGAACACCAGCGGCGGCACGGCCGCGGTGAGCAGGCCGACGAAGGTGCTGCCGATGGTGTCGAGGGTCGTGGCCAGCCAGGCCACGTCCCAGGTGCGGGCCACCAGGCCCAGGACGACGCCGAGCACCAGGCCGAGGACGATCTGGGCCCAGAACGGGGTTCTGCGGACCGCCGAGAGTGCGTGCTTCACGGGACTGCCTTTCCGGAGGGGACTCCTGCCCAACCGGTCGGCGGCGCGCACGATTCCTGCGGCCCGGGTGGTGCGCCGCACAGTCGGCCCCGGGGCAGGCGGCCCGGGGCCCGGGGCGGCTAGAGCACGGCGTGGGGGCTGAGCACGCCCGCGGGGTCGAAGGCGCGCCGCAGGGCCCGCTGCACGTCGAGGGCGACGGGGTCGAGCTCGCGGGTCAGCCAGTGCTTCTTCAGGGTGCCCACGCCGTGCTCGCCGGTGATGGTGCCCCCCAGCGCGAGCGCGGCCTCGGTGATCCGGTCGAAGGCGCGCATGGCGGTCGCGCGTCCGTCGGGGTCGGTGTGGTCGTAGACGATCGTGGGGTGCAGGTTGCCGTCGCCGGCGTGCCCGAAGACGCCGATGGTCAGGCCGAGGTCGTGGGCGACGGCCTCGACCGCGCCGATCAGGTCGACCACCCGGGCCCGGGGCACGCAGACGTCGTCGAGCAGCCAGTCGCCGCCGCGGTCGGCGGCCAGGCGCTCGAGCGCGGGCAGGGCGAGGCGTCGCGCCTCGAGCAGCATCGCCGCCTCCTCGGCGTCGTCGCTGCGCGCCACGTCGACGGCTCCCGCGCCGGTGCAGTGCGCCTCCACCTGCTCCAGCAGCGCCGCCGCCCCGGGCCCGGCGTCGTCGGACTGCACCAGCAGCAGGGCGGCGACGTCGCCGAGGCCCATGCCGGCGTGGGCGTCGACGGCCCGCACGGTGGTGCGGTCGAGCACCTCCAGCAGCGAGGGGGTCAGCCCGGCGGCCGCGATCCGGGCCACCGCGTCGCCGGCCGAGGCGAGGCGGTCGAAGGAGGCCACGAGGGTCTGCGGTGCGGCGGGCGCCGGCAGCAGGCGCACGGTGACCTCCGTGACCACGCCCAGGGTGCCCTCGGAGCCGACGAAGAGGCTGGTGAGGTCGTAGCCGGCCACGCCCTTGACCGTGCGGGTGCCGGTGCGCAGGACCCGGCCGTCGGCGAGCACGACCTCCAGGGCCTCGACGAAGTCGCCGGTGACGCCGTACTTGACGCAGCACATGCCGCCGGCGTCGGTGGCGACGTTGCCGCCGACCGTGCAGAAGGCGACCGACCCCGGGTCGGGCGGGTAGAAGAGGCCGGCGCCGGCCGCGGCGGAGCGCAGGTCCCCGGTGACGACCCCCGGCTGCACGACCGCGAGCCGCTCGACGGGGTCGACCTCCAGCACGCGGTCCATCCGGTGCAGCGACAGCACGGCGCTCCCGGCCGGCGCGTTGGCGCCGCCCACCAGGCCGCTGCCGGCGCCCCGGGGCACGACGGCCACGCCGCCCGCCGAGGCGGCGCGCAGGCAGGCCTGCACCTCGGCGGTGCTGCGCGGGGCGAGCACCACCGACGGCGTGGCGCGCTCGGTGAGCCGCGACTGGTCGTGGGCGTAGCCCGCGACGACGTCGGGGTCGTCGATGAGCACTCCGGCAGGCAGGGCGTCCCAGGTCATGTGCCGACCGTACCCACCGCGCGCGGGCCGACCTCGGCGTCGGGCGGCCGGCGTGGCCGTCGTGCGCGGCTAGGGTCGGCCCATGCCGATGCCCGAGCCGCTCTCGTCCGAGGAGCAGCGGGTGCTCGGCGCGCTGCTGGAGAAGCAGGTGACGGTGCCCGCGTCGTACCCGCTCTCCCTCAACGCGCTGCGCACCGCCTGCAACCAGACCTCCAGCCGCGACCCGGTGGTGGCCTACGACGAGCAGCAGGTCGAGCAGGTGGCGCGCGGCCTCAAGGACCGCGGGCTGGTGAGGATCGTCTGGTCCGACTCCGGTCGGCGCACGCTGAGGTACCACCAGGTGCTGGAGGAGGAGCTCGACCTCGCGCCCGACGAGCGCGCGCTGCTCACCGTGCTGCTGCTGCGGGGGGTGCAGGCCCCCGGCGAGCTGCGCACCCGCACCGAGCGGCTCCACCCCTTCGCCGACCGCGACGCCGTCGACGCCTGCCTGCTGCGCCTCGCCGCGCGGGAGCGCCCCTTGGTGCGCCAGGTCTCCCCGCGCTCCGGCCGGCTCGACAGCCGGTGGACCCATCTCCTGGGGCCGGTCGGGGCCGACGCGACGTCGGGCGGTGGGCCGGCCGCCGTCGGCCCCGACGAGCGGGAGTCGGTGCTCGCCGACGGCCCCGAGGCTCGCGACGAGCGGGTCCGCGCCTCCTACGACGCGCTGGCCGAGCCCTACGCCGCCCGCTTCGCCGAGGAGTACGCCGAGGGCGCCCCTGGCCCCCTCGGGCTGGAGACGTGGCTGCTGGGCCGGGTCGTCGCGCTCGCCGACGGCCGACCGGTCGTCGAGGTCGGCAGCGGGCCCGGCCACACCACCGCCCTGCTGCGCTCGCTGGGCGCGGACGCCTCGGGGGTGGACCTGTCGCCGGCGATGGTGGCCGAGGCCCGGCGCCGCTTCCCCGACGGCGCCTACGAGGTCGGCGACCTGCGGCGGCTCATGCGGCCCGCGACGGCGCCCGGCTGGGGCGCGGTGCTGGCGTGGTACTCCCTCATCCACCTCGCGCCCTCCGAGCTCGACGACGCCGTCGCCGCCCTGGTGCGACCCCTCGCGCCCGGAGGGCACCTGGTGCTGGCGCTCCAGGCGGCCTCCGCCGCGGGTCCCGTGGTGCGCCGCACCGACTCCTGGCTCGAGCGCGAGGTCGACCTCGCCCTGGTGCTCCACGAGCCGGCGCGCGTGCTCGCCGCGGTCGGGGCCGCGGGTCTGGTCGACGTCGAGTGGTACCACCGCGGGCCCTTGCTCCACCACGGCGAGACCACCGAGCGGCTCTACGTGCTCGCCCGCCGGCCGGGGTAGCCGCGCGTGGTCCGCCGCCCGACCCACCCGCCCGGGGCGGGTGCGGGGCTGGCTAGCGTGGGTGCCATGACCTCCGCCGGCTCCGACCACGACGGGCCCGGCACAGGCACGGAGCCCGAGCCGGGAGCCCCGGCCTGGCTCGCCGACGACGCCGATCCCGAGTACCACCTCGACGGGCGGGCCTACCCGCTCACCGACCGTCGCTTCCGCGACGTGGTCGGCTCCTTCGCCTCCGGGCTCACCGTGGTCACCGCCACCACCCCCGAGGGGCCCGTGGGCGTGACCTGCCAGTCCTTCGCCAGCGTCTCCCTCGACCCGCCGCTGGTGCTGGTGGTGCTGGCCCGGTCCTCCCGCGCGTGGCCCCGCGTCCGCGAGGCGGGCCGCTTCTGCGTCAACGTCCTCGCCGAGCACCAGCAGGAGCTGTCCACCCGCATGGCCAGCCGCGGCGTGGACAAGTTCGCGGGCGTGGGCTGGACCGCGTCGCCCACGACCGGGGCGCCCCGGCTCGACGGCGCGGTCGCCCACGTCGACTGCGCGATCGACGCGGTCCACGAGGCCGGTGACCACGACGTGGTGGTCGGGCGCGTGCTGGCCCTCGCCGAGGGGCCGGGCGGTGCGGACGCCCCGCCGCTGCTCTTCCACCGCGGTGCCTACCGCCGGCTGGGCTGACGCGGGCCCGGGTCGGCTAGGTTCGTCGTCGTGATCGCCCTGCCCGGCCACGGCTTCGTCATGCTCTCGATGCCCAAGTGCGCCTCCACCACCCTCGTCACGAGCCTCATGGGTCGCGCCGAGGTGATGATGCGGATCAACCCGCGCCTCAAGCACATGAACGCGCGCACCTTCACCAACCGGATGGCGCCGGTGCTCCAGACGGGCGGCTACCAGCGCGACGACTACGAGCTGGTCTCGCTCTTCCGCGAGCCGGTGGCGTGGCTGGAGTCGTGGTGGCGCTACCGCCAGCGCCCCGCGCTGCAGGACGACGACAACTCCCGCGCGGCCAACTCCACCGCCGACGTCAGCTTCGACGCCTTCGTGGGCGCCTACCTCGACGGCGCGCCGGGCGCGCTCAAGGGGCGCCAGGCCCGCTTCATCGCGCTCTCGGCCGACCTCGACATCGCCGTCGACCGCCTCTTCGCCCTCGAGCGGCCCGACGTGTGGGAGGGCTGGATCGCCGAGAAGATCGGCGAGCCGCTCGAGGTCACCATGAAGAACTGGTCGACCTCCACGAGCCGGCCCGACCTCAGCCGCGCCCTGCGGCGCCGCCTCGAGGACCACCTGCGCCCTGAGCTGGAGATCTACGAGCACCTGCGCGCCGAGGGCCAGTGGGCCCCGCCGCGCGGCCACGTGCCCGGGCGCTGAGCCGTCGCCGCCGAGCCGTCGCCGGCCCGGCTGCCGAGCCGGCCCGGACGGTCCCGGCGTACGGCGTTGGGGTCAGTCGCGCGCGGTGAGCACGAGCGGGGGCCCGTCGGGGGTGATGGCCACGGTGTGCTCGGAGTGGGCGCCGCGCGACCCGTCGGCGCTGCGCAGGGTCCAGCCGTCGGGGTCGGTGACGATCTCGTCGGTCGTGTGGAGGAACCACGGCTCGATCGCGATGACCAGACCGGCCTTGAGCCGCAGACCGCGACCGGCGCGGCCGTCGTTGGCGATGTGGGGCTCGCCGTGCATGGTGCGCCCCACGCCGTGCCCGCCGAACTGGGTGTTGACGCTCAGCCCGGCCGCGTGGGCCACCGCCGCGATCGCGGCCGAGATGTCGCCGACGCGGTTGCCGACGCGGGCGGCGTCGATGCCCGCGGCCAGGGCCCGCTCGGTGGTCTCGATGAGCGTCAGGTCCTCCGGCCTCGGGGTGCCGACGACGACGCTGAGCGCGGAGTCGGAGACCCAGCCGTCGACGGCGCAGGCGAAGTCGACGCTGAGCAGGTCGCCGTCGCGCAGGGTGTAGTCGTGGGGCAGGCCGTGGAGCACGGCGTCGTTGACCGACGTGCAGAGCACCTTGCCGAAGGGCGAGGCGCCGAACGACGGGTGGTAGTCGATGTAGCACGACTCCGCCCCGCGCTCGCGGATCATGTCGTGCGCGACCCGGTCGAGTTCCAGCAGGTTCACCCCCACGTCGGCGACCTCGCGCAGGCGGGTCAGCACCTCGGCCACGAAGCGCCCCGCGGGTCGCATCTGCTCGATCTGGGTGGGCGTGCGCAGCTCGATCACGGGGTCGAGCCTAGGCGCGCCCCGGGAGCCGGACGGCCCGGGGTCCCGGGCCGCGCACCTCCCGATTGCTCCGCCGCGGGGCGGGCACCACGCGGTCAGGTCGCCGCCGCGGGCACGCCGGGTGGCGTCGCTGCTCCGCGACCGGCCAGCGCGGTTCCGAACGGGACCTCACCGCGCCCGGTGGCCGACCGGGCGGAAGTGGCGGGAGACGACAGGTCCGGCAGCTGGCGACCGGTCGTACGCCGCCACTTCTGGGCGGGCCGCCCCGCGGCGGGAGGCAGTGCCGGGCGGACGTGGCTGGAGCCCGGTGAACGTCCCGCTGGTCGACCGGGCAGAAGTGGCGGGAGACGACAGGTCCAGCGGCTGCCGACCGGTCGTACGCCGCCACTTCTCGGGCAGGCCGGCCAGCGTCGGAGGCCCTCCTGAGTGGTCTGTGGCCGCTGCCCGGGGCATCGGCGTGGGAAGCGGCGGGAGACGACACCTCTGGCGGCTGCCGACCGGTCGTACGCCGCCCCTTCTCGTGCGCGCCGCCCCGCGGCGGGAGTCACTGCCGCGCGGGGCGTGGCTGGAGCCCGGTGAACGTCCCGCTGGTCGACCGGGCAGAAGTGGCGGGAGACGACAGGTCCAGCGGCTGCCGACCGGTCGTACGCCGCCACTTCTCAGGCGGGCAGGGCAGCGGCGGGAGGTGCTCCCGAGCGGACGTGGTGGGAGCCCGCTGACCGTCCCGGTGGCCGGCCGGGCAGAAGTGGCGGGAGACGACCGGTCCAGGGGGCGCCGACCTGTCGTACGCCGCCACTTCTCGGGCGGGCCGCCCCGCGGCGGGAGGCACTGCGGTGCGGGGCGTGGCTGGAGCCCGCTGACCGGGCGGAGGTCGCGGGAGACGACAGGTCCGGCGACTGCCGCCCCGTCGTACGCCGCCACCCACCGTTCACCCACGCGGTGAGGGCCGCGAGCGGGTCACCAGCCCCGGGCGCGCCACTCCGGGATCGACGCGCGCTCGGCGCCGAGGGTCGAGTCGCCGCCGTGGCCGGGGTAGAACCACGTGTCGTCGGGCAGGGCGTCGAACAGCTTGGTCTCGACCTCGTCGACGAGCTGGGCGAAGGCGGCCTCGTCGCCGAAGGTGTTGCCCACGCCGCCGGGGAAGAGCGAGTCGCCGGTGAACAGGTGGGGCCGGCCGCCGGAGGGGCGGTCGTCGTAGACCAGCGCGACCGACCCGGGGGTGTGGCCGGCGATCGGCACGACCTGCAGGGTGCAGTCGCCGACCGCGACGGTGTCGCCGGCCCCGACCCGGCGGGTCACGGTGACGCCGGTCTGCTCGGTGACGGCGTCGGCGTCGGGGGTGCCGACGACGACGTCGGCCCCGGTGGCGGCGACGACCTCCGCCAGCGCGCGGTGGTGGTCCCAGTGCTGGTGGGTGGTGACGACGGTGTCGAGGCCGGCCTCACCGACCAGGCCCAGCAGCGTGGCGGCGTCGGCGGCGGCGTCGACGAGCACCTGCTCCCCGGTGTGGCGGCAGCGCAGCAGGTAGCAGTTGTTGGACATCTCGGGGTCGACGGCGACCTTGGTGATGACGAGGTGGGCCAGCTCGCGGGTCTGGGCGGGGCCGCCGGGGGAGACGTCGCCGTCGTAGTCCGAGGGGGCCGGGGTGTCGCTCGGTGGGGTCATGTCCCCATCCTGCCGCGCCGGCGGGTGGTCCGACCCGTGAGCGGGCTCACCCGGCGCGGGCGGGTCCGCTGCCCATCGGGGTGTGGCCCCGCTGTCGGTGGTGCGTGAGATGGTGAGCGGACGTGCCGACCCGCCCCCGCGGCGGACGCCGACGTACCATGACGAACGTCTGTTCGACTCCTCCACGCCACCAGGACGGGACTCCAGTGCAGGACCAGCTCATCATCCGGGGTGCTCGCGAGCACAACCTGAAGGACGTGTCGCTCGACCTTCCCCGCGACTCGCTGATCGTCTTCACCGGCCTCTCGGGCTCGGGCAAGTCGTCGCTCGCCTTCGACACGATCTTCGCCGAGGGCCAGCGTCGCTACGTCGAGTCGCTCTCGGCCTACGCCCGCCAGTTCCTGGGCCAGATGGACAAGCCCGACGTCGACTTCATCGAGGGTCTCTCGCCCGCGGTCTCGATCGACCAGAAGTCGACCTCGAAGAACCCCCGCTCGACGGTCGGCACGATCACCGAGGTCTACGACTACCTCCGCCTGCTCTACGCGCGCGCCGGGCGCCCCCACTGCCCCACCTGCGGCGCCCCCATCGAGCGGCAGACCCCGCAGCAGATCGTCGACCGCGTGCTGTCCCTGGAGGAGGGTCGGCGCTTCCAGGTCCTCGCACCGGTCGTGCGCGGCCGCAAGGGGGAGTACGTCGAGCTCTTCCGCCAGCTGCAGACCCAGGGCTTCTCGCGCGCCCGCATCGACGGCGAGACCCACTCCCTCGACACCGTCCTGTCCGACGGACCGAAGCTCGACAAGCAGAAGAAGCACACCATCGAGGTCGTCGTCGACCGGCTGGCGGTGAAGGAGTCCTCCAAGCGGCGCCTCACCGACTCCGTGGAGACCGCCCTCGGCCTGGCCGGAGGCCTGGTCGTGCTCGACTTCGTCGACCTCGACGCCAAGGACCCCGGGCGCGAGATGAAGTTCAGCGAGAAGATGGCGTGCCCCAACGACCACCCCATCGACACCGACGACCTCGAGCCGCGGTCGTTCTCGTTCAACTCGCCCTTCGGGGCCTGCCCGGCCTGCAGCGGCCTGGGCACCAAGCTGGAGGTCGACGCCGAGCTCGTCGTGCCCAACCCCTCGGCGACCCTCGGCGAGGGCGCCATCCAGCCCTGGGCCGGCGCCCACGTCGCCGACTACTTCCTGCGCCTCATGGACGCCCTGGGCGACGAGCTCGGCTTCGACCTCAACACCCCGTGGGAGGACCTCTCGGCGCGCTCGCAGAAGGCGCTGCTCGACGGCCACGCCACGAAGGTCCACGTCGTGACCCGCAACCGCTACGGGCGCGAGCGGGCCTACTACGCCGACTTCGAGGGCGTGCGGGGCTACGTCGAGCGCCGCCACCGCGAGGCGGAGTCCGACACCAGTCGCGACCGCTTCGAGGGCTTCATGCGCGAGGTGCCGTGCCCCACCTGCCGCGGCAGCCGGCTCAAGCCGGTCTCCATGGCCGTGCTGCTCGGCGGCCGCAACATCGCCGACGTCTGCGCCCTGCCCATCAACGAGGCCTCGGAGTTCCTCGGCTCCCTCGAGCTCTCCGCGCGCGAGCGCCAGATCGGCGAGCGGGTGCTCAAGGAGATCCAGGAGCGCCTGCAGTTCCTCCTCGACGTCGGGCTCGACTACCTCTCCCTCGACCGACCGTCCGGGTCGCTCTCGGGCGGCGAGGCGCAGCGGATCCGGCTGGCCACCCAGATCGGCGCCGGTCTCGTCGGCGTCCTCTACGTGCTCGACGAGCCGTCGATCGGGCTCCACCAGCGCGACAACCAGCGCCTCATCGAGACCCTCGTGCGGCTCAAGGACCTCGGCAACACCCTGATCGTGGTGGAGCACGACGAGGACACCATCAAGGTCGCCGACTGGGTCGTCGACATCGGTCCGGGGGCCGGCGAGCACGGCGGCCAGGTGGTGCACAGCGGCACCGTCGAGGACCTGTACGCCCACCCCGACTCGATGACCGGCCAGTACCTCTCCGGTCGTCGCGAGATCCCGGTGCCCGCCCGTCGTCGCCCGCGCACGGTCGGGCGCGAGCTCAAGGTGCTCGGCGCCCGCGAGCACAACCTGCGCGACGTCGACGTGACGTTCCCGCTCGGCGTCTTCGTCGCCGTCACCGGCGTCTCGGGCTCGGGCAAGTCCACCCTGGTCAACGACATCCTCTACACCTCGCTGGCCAAGCAGCTCTACAACGCGCGCACCCTCCCGGGCCGCCACCGCGCGATCACCGGCCTAGAGCACGTCGACAAGGTCATCCACGTCGACCAGTCGCCCATCGGCCGCACGCCGCGCTCCAACCCCGCCACCTACACCGGCGTCTTCGACCACGTGCGCAAGCTCTTCGCCGCCACCCCGGAGGCCAAGATGCGCGGCTACCTCCAGGGCCGGTTCTCCTTCAACGTCAAGGGCGGGCGCTGCGAGGCGTGCTCCGGTGACGGCACCATCAAGATCGAGATGAACTTCCTGCCGGACGTCTACGTGCCGTGCGAGGTCTGCCACGGGGCCCGCTACAACCGCGAGACCCTCGAGGTGCACTACAAGGGCAAGACCATCGCCGAGGTCCTCGACATGCCGATCGAGGAGGCCGTCGACTTCTTCGCCGCCGTGCCGGCCATCGCGCGCCACATGAAGACCCTCGTGGAGGTCGGGCTCGGCTACGTCCGCCTCGGTCAGCCCGCGACGACCCTCTCGGGAGGCGAGGCGCAGCGCGTCAAGCTCTCCGCGGAGCTGCAGAAGCGCTCCACCGGCCGCACCGTCTACGTGCTCGACGAGCCGACCACCGGTCTGCACTTCGAGGACATCCGCAAGCTGCTGCTGGTGCTGGGCCGCCTGGTCGACCAGGGCAACACCGTCCTGGTCATCGAGCACAACCTCGACGTCATCAAGACCGCCGACTGGCTCGTCGACATGGGCCCCGAGGGCGGGTCCCGCGGTGGCGTGGTCGTCGCAGAGGGGACGCCCGAGAAGGTCGCGACGGTCGAGGCCAGCCACACCGGCCGCTACCTCCGCCCGCTGCTCGAGGGCAAGGAGGCCACACAGCCACGTGGTCGCCTCGCCGCGTCGGAGGCGCCGGCCCCGGCGCGCGCCACCCGCCGCCAGGCCGCCTCCCAGGTCGCCAACGACCGTGCCGCCGCCCGGGCCGCGAAGCCGGCCAAGGCGACCACCGCCAAGAGGACGACCGCCAAGAAGACGGCCGCCAAGCGGACGGCCGCCAAGAAGTAGGGAGCCCCGGAGGTCGGGAGCCACGGCGGTGGCCGGGGCCACCGGTCGCCGGTCCCTGGGTCGGTCCTCAGCCGCTCCACAGACCGCCTGGCTACCCTCGCGCTCAACCACCCGCCGTCACGAGAGGACGACGACCATGACCAGCACCGAGCCCGCCCCCGCCGACACCGGGAGCACCCTCGACCCCACCACGACCACCCGCCGCGGTGGCCTGACCCGGCGCCGCGCCCTCGGCGGCGTCGCGGGGATCGGGGTGGCCCTGCCGGTGCTGGCCGCCTGCGGCGGCGAGGAGGAGACGGCCAGCGACCCCGCCGCCGACCTCCCGGCCGGCGCGAGCCTGACCCCCACCGCCGACGTGCCGGTCGGGGGTGGCGCGATCCTCTCCGAGGAGGAGGTCGTGGTCACCCAGCCGACCGAGGGGGAGTTCAAGGCCTTCTCCGCGGTGTGCACCCACCA
This sequence comes from Nocardioides sp. Leaf374, assembly GCF_916862475.1. NCBI lineage: Bacteria > Bacillati > Actinomycetota > Actinomycetes > Propionibacteriales > Nocardioidaceae > Nocardioides > Nocardioides sp. Leaf374. Next base: position 1,418 of record NZ_CAKASO010000043.1, on the reverse strand, counting down.
GGGCTGCCTGGTCTCCCAGGTCTCGGCCGACGGCATCGTCTGCACCTGCCACGGCAGCGTCTTCGCCCTCGACACCGGCGAGCCCACCGACGGCCCCGCCACCGAGGCGCTGGCGGCGGTCGCGGTGACGGTGTCGGGCGACGAGGTCACGCTGGCCTGACGGGCGCTCCCCGTCGCCTCGCGGGGCGCCCGCCGGCGTGGACCGTCGGTGGGCGACCGTAGGGTTGAGGCGTGCCGTCACGATCCGCCCGACCCTCCCGCGGCCCGCTGTCCTACCGTCCCGAGCCGGGGTCGATCCCCACCCAGCCGGGGGTCTACCGGTTCCGCGACGCGGCCGGCCGGGTGATCTACGTCGGCAAGGCCAAGAACCTCCGCGCGCGGCTCTCCTCGTACTTCCAAGACATCGCCAACCTCCACCAGCGCACGGCCACGATGGTCACCACCGCCGCCGGGGTGGAGTGGACGGTGGTCAACACCGAGGTCGAGGCGCTCCAGCTGGAGTACTCCTGGATCAAGGAGTACGACCCGCGCTTCAACGTGAAGTACCGCGACGACAAGTCCTACCCCTGGCTGGCCGTCACCGTCGGCGAGGAGTACCCCCGGGTGATGGTCGGGCGCGGCGCCAAGCGACGCGGCACGCGGTACTTCGGCCCCTACAGCCACGCCTGGGCCATCCGCGAGACCGTCGACATCCTGCTGCGGGTCTTCCCGATGCGCTCGTGCAGCAACGGCGTCTTCAAGCGCTCCGCCCAGATCGGGCGCCCCTGCCTGCTGGGCTACATCGACAAGTGCTCCGCGCCCTGCGTGGGCAAGGTCAGCGCGGACGAGCACCGCGCGATCGTCGACGACTTCTGCGACTTCATGGGCGGGCAGACCCGGCCCTTCACGCGTCGCATCGAGAAGGAGATGTACGCCGCGTCCGACGCGATGGACTTCGAGAAGGCGGCTCGGCTGCGCGACGACCTCGGGGCGATGCAGCGGGCGCTGGAGAAGCAGGCCGTCGTGCTGGGCGACGGCGCCGACGCCGACGTCATCGCCTTCGCCGAGGACCCCCTCGAGGTGGCGGTGCAGGTCTTCTACGTGCGCGGCGGCCGGATCCGCGGCCAGCGGGGCTGGGTCGCCGACCGCGTCGACGAGGGCGGCACCGCCGAGCTGGTCGACGACTTCCTGCTCCAGCTCTACGCCGGCGCCGGCCGCGACGCGCAGGGCGACGCGATCCCGCGCGAGATCCTGGTGCCGGCGCTCCCGCCCGACCTGGCCACCTTCGAGGAGCTGCTCGGCGACCTGCGCGGCGGCAAGGTGCAGATCCGGGTGCCGCAGCGCGGCGACAAGAAGACGCTGCAGGAGACCGTGGCCAGCAACGCCCGGCAGTCGCTGGCGCTGCACAAGACCAAGCGCGCCAGCGACCTCACCACCCG
>NZ_CAKASO010000042.1:0-37378 GCF_916862475.1 Nocardioides sp. Leaf374 | reverse complement strand
CGCCGTCTCCGGTGGCCTCGCCCACGTCTACCGCACCGACCGCCCCGGGCGGCTGACCCACGACGACCTCGCCCCCCGACCCGCGCCGGTCACCGGCGCGGTCGGCGTCGCGTCGGCTCATGGCGTACGCGGGGTCAGGACTTGTCGCCGAAGCGCTCGCGCGCCACGGCCTCGAGCGCGTCGGAGAACTTCGGCATCTCCACGCGCAGCCTGGCGATCGCTTCGTCGGTGAAGTGGATCAGCTCGAGGGGGGTGAGCGCGACGACGCTGGCGGTGCGCAGCGAGTGGTTCATCAGGGCGGCCTCGCCCATGATGTCGCCCTCGCCGAGCTGGGCGATCTCGGTGCCCTTGTGGCGCACCGAGACGGTGCCGGAGAGGATGACGTAGGCCTTGTCGGCGGGGGTGCGCTCCCAGATCGGCGACCAGCCCTCGGGCAGGGTCACCCGGGTGCCGGCGGAGCTGATCTTGGCGATCTCCGCCGGGCTGAAGGCGCTGAAGAACGAGTCGGCCATGGCTGGTGCCTCTTCCTGGTGCGTGCGTGTCGCGTGGTGCTCCCCGCGCGGGATCCTCCCGGAGTCGCTGCCGCGTGGCAAGCGGTCCGGGGGGCCCTACGGCGAGCGGGTCGACCGCCGTGGCCGCGGCCGCCGCTGCGCGCCCTGGTGACGCCCGGTGCGCGCGACTGCCGCCCCGTCACGACGGGTCGGGAGGAAGTGTAACTGCGCGTTACAGCAGGCGTACGCCGATGCGGCCGCGCCGCCCGGGTGGTCTGGTCGGGTGGCGCGGCCGGCTGGCCAGCTGGTCGGTCGGCTGGCCGGTGCGGTGCGGTGCGGTGCGGTGCGGGTCAGGCGGTCGGCAGCGGGTCGCGGGTGACGGGGCAGCTCATGCAGCGCGGGCCGCCGCGCCCGGAGCCGAGCTCGGAGCCGGCGATGCGGACGACCTCGATCCCGGCGTCCTCGAGGCGGGCGTTGGTCTCGTCGTTGCGCTCGTAGGCGACGGCGACCCGGGGGGCGAGGGCGAGGGTGTTGTTGCCGTCGTCCCACTGCTCGCGCTCGGCGGTGACCGGGTCGAGGCCGGTGTCGATCTGGTGCAGCTGGTCGATGCCCATGGCGTCGGCGGCGGCCTCCAGGAAGGGCCGCGGCTCGCCGACCCGCAGCACCAGCTCGTCCTCGCCGGCGGCGGGGTCGGCGGCGGTGACGGTGTAGGCCTGCAGGGTGTGCGCGACGTTGGGGTACATCACGATCTTGTCGACGTCGACCAGCGTGCAGATCGTGTCGAGGTGCATCGTCGCGCGCTCCTGCGCGATCGGCACGGCCAGCACGGTGTGGGCCAGGTCGGCGTGGAAGACCTGGCGCGCCAGCGACTCCACGCCGGCGGGGGTGGTGCGCTCCCCGACGCCGATGGCGATGACGCCGGGGGCCAGCAGCAGCACGTCACCGCCCTCCACGTGCTCGGCGTGCCAGCCGTGGATGCGCAGCGAGCCGGCGAAGCGCGGGTGCTCGGTGTAGATCAGCTCGGTCAGCTGGGTCTCGCGGCGCCGCGCGGGCATCGCCAGCGAGGTGATCGCGACCCGGTTGCGCACCCACACGCTGGAGTCGCGGGTGAAGAGCAGGTTGGGCAGCGGGTCGACCAGGAAGTCGTCGCTGGCCAGCAGCGAGGTCACCAGGCCGTGGCCGCCGCGCACCTCGTCGTTGCGGATGCCGGCGGTGAGGTAGCCGGCCAGCTCGCTCGGCGTCGCGTCGCGCAGCGCGCGGGAGAGGTAGGTGCGCAGGGTGTCGCCCAGGTGCAGCCCCGACAGGCCGGTGGTGATGGCGTGGTTGCGCGCCGACTCGCTCTCGAGGGTCTCGGCGAGCAGCTCGGTGAGGTAGAGCACCTCCACGTCGCGCGCCCGCAGCGCCTCCGCGAAGGCGTCGTGCTCCTCCTGCGCGCGTGCCACCCAGGGCAGACCGTCGAAGAGGAGGCGGTCGTTGTTGCGCGGCGTGAGGCGCTTCAGCTCGTCGCCGGGGCGGTGCAGCATCACCGTGCGCAGCCGCCCGACCTCGCTGTCGGCGTAGTGCGTCGGGTTCTCGTGCGTCGAGGTCATGGGCCCAGCCTAGAGAGGTACGCCGGTCGCGCGCCGCTGGCCCGCCGCGTGGTGCGCGGAGGGGGCCGTCGGTGACGTCGCACGCGGTCACGTCCTACTGACCGTTGCGACCACTGGCCGGGCGTCGTGACTGTCAGGTGGTGGTCGCAACGGTCAGTAGGACGCGGAGCGGGCGCGGATCGGGCGGGGCTCAGTCGAGCAGGTCGCGGGCCAGGGCGGCGGCGCGGGCGAGCACGGTGCGGGCGGGCAGGCCGAGGGCGGTGGCGGCGCGGGCGACATCGTCCCACTCGGGCTGGGCGGTGACGACGCGGCCGTCGAGGGTGGAGAGCTTGACCGCGACGCGGTGGCCGTCGAGGTCGACGCCGGCGAGGGTGCGGGGGAGCGCGTGCTTGGTGACGGGGTGCTCGCGCAGCCCGATCGCGGAGGTCTCGCGCAGCGCCACGTCGCGCACGGCGGCGACGCGGGCCGGCACGACCAGCACCGACAGGGTGTGGGCGGGGCGGCCCTTCTTCATCAGCACCGGGGTCAGCCACGCGTCGGCCGCCCCGGCCGCGAGCAGCGCGTCGAGCACGCCCGGCCACACGCGGGGGTCGAGGTCGTCGACGTTGGTCTCCAGCACGACCTCGGTGGTGGTGTCGCCCGCGCCGGGCGCGCCTCCCGGGCCGCCCGCTCGGGGGGCGACGTCGACGGGGTCGCCGAGGAGCAGGCGGAGCACGTTGGCGTGGCCGGCCGGGTCGCGCCCGCCGGCGCCGACGCCGACCGCGCAGACGCGCAGCGGCGGCTGGGGTCCCCAGCCGGCGGCCAGCGTGGTGAGCAGGGCCGCCCCGGTGGGGGTGCACAGCTCCTGGGCGGGGGCGCCGGCCGGTCCGGCGTACGACGGGGCGCCGCGCAGCAGCTCCACGACCGCGGGCGGCGGCACCGCCAGCACGCCGTGGGCGCTGCGCACCGTGCCCGACCCCACCGCGACCGGGCTCACCGTGAGCCCGCCGGGCTGCGCTGCGGGCTGTGCTGCTGCGGCGGCTCCGGGGTGCAGGCCGAGGTGGACCACGCCGGCGCAGACGCCCACCACGTCGGCGATGGCGTCGAGGGCGCCGACCTCGTGGAAGTGCACCTCGTCGGCGGGGTGGCCGTGCACGGCGCCCTCGGCCGCCGCGAGGCGGGCGAAGACCGCCAGCGCGAGGTCGCGTACGGCCGGCGCGAGGTCGGCGGCGCCGAGGAGGGTGCGCACATCGCGCCACGTGCGGTGGGTGGTGGAGTCGGCGACGACGACGTGGCAGCGCACGGCCGCGAACCCGCCGCGCCGCACCTGCTCGACCTCGAGGCGCACCGGCTCGGGGGAGACCGCGTCGACGGCCGCCTGGAGCACCGCCAGCGGCACCCCCGCGCCCAGCAGGGCGCCGAGGAGCATGTCGCCGCTCGCGCCGGAGGAGGCGTCGACCCAGGCCGACGCGCGTGCGGCGCCCTCGTGGTCCGCGCCGCCGGCCTCGCCCGCGCCGTCCGCCTCGCCCGCGCCGTCCGGGCGACCGGCGGGCCGCACCGGGTGGTCGCCGCTGGGGGCGTCGGGGTCGCTCACGGGCGCGGCGCTGCCCGCCGGGCCACGCGGGCGGCGAAGACGCCGGCGCCGTAGCCGTTGTCGACGTTGACCACGCTCACGCCGGGCGCGCAGGAGCTGAGCATCGCCAGCAGGGCGGTGACCCCGCCGAGCGAGGCGCCGTAGCCGACCGAGGTGGGGCAGGCCACCAGCGGCACCCCGACCAGCCCGCCGACCACCGAGGGCAGGGCGCCCTCCATGCCGGCCACCACGACCAGGCAGTCGGCCGCCTCGAGCCGCTCGCGCACGGCGAGCAGCCGGTGCAGGCCCGCGACGCCGACGTCGTCGATGCGCTCGACCCCGGCGCCGTGCACCCGCACGGTGAGCTCGGCCTCGGCCGCCACGGGGGCGTCGGAGGTGCCGGCGGCCACCACGAGCACCCGCCCGGCGGGTGTCGGGAGCGGGCCGAGGGTGGCCGCGCGGGCCACCGGGTGCAGCGCGGCCTGGGGCAGCTCCTCGGCGACCGCGGCCAGCGCCTCGGGGGCCAGCCGCGTGGCGAGTACCGCGCGGTCGGGGTGCTGGGCGTGCAGTCGGCGCAGGATGGCGACGACCTGCGCGGGGGTCTTGCCCTGCCCGAAGACGACCTCCGGGTCGCCGGTGCGCGCGGCCCGGTCGAGGTCGAGGCGGGCGAAGCCGAGGTCCGCCGTACGCCCGTCGGGAGCGTCGGGAGCGTCGGGAGCGTCGGTGGAGTCGGCCCCGTCCACGCCGTCCGGGTGCTGCTCCGAGGGCGAGGTCATGCGCGGAAGGGGTCGGCGGGGTAGACGCCGAGGATCTTGACGTCGGTGGTGAAGAAGGCCAGCTCCTCCAGGGCCCGCTTGAGGCCGGGGTCGTCGGGGTGGCCGTCGACCTCGGCGAGGAACTGGGTGGCGGTGAACTGCCCGCCGACCATGTAGCTCTCCAGCTTGGTCATGTTGACGCCGTTGGTGGCGAAGCCGCCGAGCGCCTTGTAGAGCGCGGAGGGCAGGTTGCGCACGTTGAAGATGAAGCTCGTGACCACCGGGCCCGAGCCGGGCGCGGCCTCGACGAGGTCGCGGGAGAGCACGACGAAGCGGGTGGTGTTGTGGTCCTCGTCCTCGACGTCCTCGGCTAGCACCTGCAGGCCGTAGATCTGCGCGGCCAGCGGCGGGGAGATCGAGGCCTGGGTCGGGTCGCCGGCCTCCGCGACCTCGCGCGCCGCTCCCGCGGTGTCGCCGGAGATGACCGGCGTGAGGCCGTGCTCCCGGATCACCTTGCGGCACTGGCCCAGCGCGTGCACGTGGCTGTGCACGGTGTCGATCGACTCCAGGGTCGCGCCCGGCACGCCCAGGAGGTGGAAGCGGATGCGCAGAAAGTGCTCGCCGATGATGTGCAGCCCCGAGTCGGGCAGGAAGTGGTGGATGTCGGCGACGCGCCCGGCCAGGGAGTTGTCGATCGGGATCATGGCCAGGTCGGCCTCCCCGGACTCCACGGCGGCGAAGACGTCCTCGAACGACGCGCAGGCCAGCGCCTCCCAGGAGGGGTAGTGCTCCTGGCACACGATGTGGGAGTTGGCTCCCGGCTCGCCCTGGTAGGCGATGCGTCGCTGGTTCGGCACGCGGGCAGTTTAGGTTGAGCGGCGTGATCGCTGTCGTCGTGCTCTCCCTGGTGGTCGCCCTCGCCGCCGTCGCCCTCGCCGTCGTGGCGCTGCGTCGTACGGCGGCGCCCCCGGCCGGCGACGCCGAGGCGCTGCCCGCCGACGTCGAGGGCCTGCGCCGCGAGGTCGCCGCCCTGCGCGCCGAGGCCCGCGACGCCCTGCGCCACCTCTCGGTCGTGCGCTACGACGCCTTCGGCGACATGGGCGGCCACCTCTCCTGGTCGCTGGCCCTGCTCGACGACTCCGGCCACGGCGTCGTGCTGACCTCCATCCACGGCCGCTCCGAGGCCCGCACCTACGCCAAGACGATCGTCGCCTGGCGCTGCGAGCAGCAGCTCTCCCCCGAGGAGCAGGAGGCCGTCACCGCGGCCCGCCCGGGCAAGGGCTGAGCGGCTCGGCGGGTCACAGGCTCGGCGGGTTTCCGGCTCGGCGGGTTTCACCAGCCGGCTGGCGAAACCCGCACTGGTCGGCCCACGCACGGGCCGACACGTGCGGGTCCGGGCCGACAGGTGGCCGCTCGGCCGGCGGGCGAGCACCGCGCCGGCCTGGCTCGGCGCCGGCCGGGCCGCGGGTGCGGGCCCAGGAGCCGGGGTCGCGTCGTCTCCCTGGCCGGCCCGCTCACCCCTCCGGCCACGATCGGTTGACCACCGCAACCGTCGGCGTACCGTTCACCGGGTCATCGTCAGCCACGTGAGCACCCAGCCGCAGGAGCACCCCATGTCCCACCAAGCCGTGGCCACCGACCACAGCGCCGCGACCCGCTCGAAGTGGTGGACCCTCGCCGCGGTCTGCACCGGGGTGTTCATGCTGCTGCTCGACATCACGATCGTGAACGTCGCGCTGCCCGACATCCAGCGTGAGCTCGACGCCTCGCTCTCGGACCTGCAGTGGGTCATCGACGCTTACGCCCTCAGCCTCGCCGCGCTGCTGCTCACCGCGGGCTCGCTGGCCGACCTCTTCGGGCGCCGCCTGGTGTTCACCTTCGGCCTGGTGCTGTTCACGATCGGCTCGGTGGCGTGCGGCGCCGCCCAGGACATCCTCCTGCTCACGCTGGCCCGCGCCTTCCAGGGCATCGGCGGCGCGGCGATGTTCGCGACCGCGCTGGCGCTGCTGGCCACGGCGTACGTCGGGCGCGACCGCGGCGTGGCCTTCGGCGCCTTCGGGGCCACCACCGGCGTCGCCGTCGCGATCGGCCCCGTGCTCGGCGGCGTGCTCACCAGCGGGCTGTCATGGCGCTGGATCTTCTTCGTCAACATCCCCATCTGCGTGGTCGCGATCGCGATCACGCTGCTGCGGGTCAAGGAGTCGCGCAACCCCCACGCGGGCCGGCCGGACTGGTTCGGCTTCGTGACCTTCAGCCTCGCGCTGGGCTCGCTGGTCTACGGCCTCATCGAGGCCGGCCAGGACGGCTGGGGCGACCAGCGGGTGGTCGGCTTCCTGGTGGCCGCGGCGGTGCTGATGGCGGTCTTCCTGGTCAGCCAGGTGCGCCAGCGCTCCCCGATGCTCGACCTGGGCCTGCTGCGCAAGCCGACCTTCGTCGGCGGCCTGGTGGCCGCCTTCGGCGTCTCCGCCTCGATCTTCTCGCTGCTGACCTACCTGGTCATCTACGTCCAGAACGTCCTCGACTACTCCGCCGTCGGCACCGGCGTGCGCTTCCTCTTCCTCTCCGGCGCCTCCTTCGTGGCCGCCGCGGTGGCGGGCCGGCTGACCGAGAAGGTGCCGACCAAGTGGCTCATCGGCCCCGGCTTCCTCGTGCTGGGCGTGGGGCTGCTGCTGGTGCTCGGCATCGAGGACGACTCGTCGTGGACCCACCTCATCCCGGGCCTGCTCGTCTCCGGTCTCGGCATCGGCCTGATCAACCCGCCGCTGGCCTCGACCGCGGTCGGCGTGGTCACCCCGGAGCGCTCGGGCATGGCCTCGGGGGTCAACTCGACCTTCCGCCAGGTCGGCATCGCCACCGGCATCGCCGCGCTCGGCTCGATCTTCGGCAACCAGGTCGCCGACGCCGTCACCTCCGACCTCACCGGCCAGGTGCCCGACCAGGCCCTGCCCGGCCTGGTCGCCGCGCTCTCCGGCGGTCAGGTCCAGGCTGCGGCGCAGGGCGCCCAGGCCGCCGCGGCCTCCGGGGCCGGGGGTGCCTCGGCCGGCCAGCAGGCCTACGACCTCGTCAACGGCGTCGGCACCTCCGCGGTCGTCGACGCCCTCAACCACATCACCGCCATCGGCGCCGGCATCGCCTTCGTCTCCGGGATGCTGTGCCTGCTGCTGATCCGCCAGAAGGACTTCGTGGTCCACGGCGCCCCGCCCGCCGAGGCGTCGGCGCAGCAGCCGCCTCAGGGCTCCAGCGTGTAGCCCAGCCCCGCGGAGGTGATGAGGTGCCGCGGGTGGGCGGGGTCGTCCTCGAGCTTGCGCCGCAGCTGCGCGGCGTAGACCCGCAGGTAGTGGGTCTCGGAGTGGTAGGCCGGCCCCCACACCTCCCGCAGCACCTGCTCGCGGGTCACCAGCCGCCCCAGGTGGCGCGTGAGCAGCTCGAGGAAGGCCCACTCCGTGGGCGTGAGCCGTACGTCGTGCCCGCGCCTCGCGACGCGCTTGCGGGCCAGGTCGATGCGCAGCTCGCCCACGACCACCACGGGCTCGGCGGGGGCGGCGGTCTCGGCGGCGCGGCGCACCGCGGCCCGCAGCCGGGCCATGAGCTCGTTCATCGCGAAGGGCTTGGTGACGTAGTCGTCGGCGCCGAGGTCGAGCGCCTCGACCTTGTCCTCGCCGTGCTGGCGCGCGGAGAGCACCACGATCGGCACGCTGGTCCAGCCGCGCAGACCGGTGATCACCTCGGTGCCGTCGAGGTCGGGCAGGCCGAGGTCGAGCAGCACCACGTCGGGGCGCCCCCCGGCGGCGGCCTCGAGCGCCGTGCGGCCGTCGGGGGCGGTGGTGACCTCCCAACCGGCGGCGCGCAGGTTGACCGCGAGGGCGTGGGCCAGCGGCGCCTCGTCCTCCACCACCAGCACCCGCGGGCGCGCCCGGGCGGGGGCGTCCTCGCCCGACCCGTGCGCGGGCGACCGGTCGGTGCGCTCCGGCCCGCTCACCGGGCCACCCCCTCGGACCGGTCCTCGTCGGCCACCGGTCGGTGGGCCGCTCCGGTGGTGGGCCGGGTCGCGGGTCCGGCTGCGGGCTCCGCCGCACGCCCGGCCGCGGGTCGGGTGGCGGGTCCGGCGGCAGTTGCGTCGGCGGGTCCGTCGGCCAGGGGGTCCCGGCCGGCGCCCGACCGCGGCACCGACAGCACCATGGTCAGCCCGCCGCCGGGGGTGTCGTCGGCCTCGAGGGTCGCCCCCACCGCCTCGGCCAGCCCGCGGGCGACGGCCAGGCCGAGCCCGAGCCCGCCGGGGGAGCGGTCGCCGAGGCGCTGGAAGGGCTCGAACATCCGCGCCCGCTCCGCCGGCGGCACCCCGGGGCCGCGGTCGACCACCAGCACCTCGACGCTCGTGGGCTGCACGTGGGCGAGCACGCGCACGGCCACGCCGTCGGAGACCCGCACGGCGTTGGCGACCAGGTTGGCGACGACGCGCTCGAGCAGGCCCGCGTCGGTGCGCACCAGCGGGGTGTCCTCGGCGACCTCGAGGCTCACCGCCCCCGGGGCGTGGCCCGACACCGCCAGGGGCAGCACCTCCTCCAGGCTCCGGTCGGCGAGCACCGGGTGCACCAGCCCGGTGCGCAGCCGCGAGAGGTCGAGCAGGTTGTCGATGAGGCCCTCCAGCTGCTCGGTCGAGGCGCCCACGCTGCTCACCAGCGCGGCCCGGTCGGCCGGGTCGAGGTCGCCTCCTCCCGGTCCGCTGCCGATCAGCCCGTCGACCGAGGCGCGCATGGTGGCCAGCGGGGTGCGCAGGTCGTGGGAGACCGCCTGCAGCAGGGCGGTCGAGGTGGCCTCGGCGCCCTCGAGGGCGACCGCGCGCTCCTCGCGCGCCCGCAGCCGGCGGTGCTCCAGCACGAGGGAGGCCTGCACCGCGAAGGCCTCCAGCACCCGCTGGTCGCTGGCGCGCAGCGTCTCGCCGCGCAGGCACAGCTCGTGCAAGTCGTCGACGCGCACGCGGGTGTCGGCGGCCTCCGGCGTCGCGGCCGGGCCGTCGCCGGAGGCGGCCACGACCCGCCACCCGGTCGGCGCGGGCGCGGCGCCGGTCGACCCCGCGGTGCCCGGCGTACGGCCCGAGGAGGCGTCGGCCCGCCCGTCGGCCCCGCCGGCGTCGACGGAGGCGGCGGCACCGCGGGCCAGGAGGGCCACCGAGGTCTGCCCGAAGACCTCGCGCACCCGCTCGGTGACGGCTTCGGCGGTGTCCTGGCCGGTGAGCACCGAGCGCGACAGCGAGGCCAGCGTGGCCGCCTCGGTGCGGGCGCGCAGGGCGTCGGCGGCGCGGCGCGAGGCCCGGTCGACGACCGAGGCGACCCCGGCGGCGACGGCGACGTAGACCAGCAGGGCCACGACGTCGGTGGGCTGGGCGATGGTGAGCCGGCCGACGGGCTCGGTGAAGTACCAGTTGAGCAGCACGAAGCCGAGCAGCGCCGCCAGCAGCGCCGGCAGCAGCCCGCCGACGAGGGCGACCAGCACGGCCGCCGCGAGCAGCAGCATCTCGGCGAGCGGCAGCTGCCCCGGGCCCTCGACGCGGGTCAGCACGGCGGTGAGCAGCACGGGGAGCAGCAGTGCGCTGAGCCAGCCGGCGACCTGGCGCGAGCGCGACAGCGGGGAGAGCAGCGGGCGGCCCTGCAGCCGCCGGCCGACCTGGTCGTGGGTGACCAGGTGCACGTCGATGGCGCCGGCCAGCGAGGCGATCCGGTCGCCGCTGGAGCCCACGAGCAGCCTCCGCAGCCGGCCGTGGCGGCTCACGCCGACCACGACCATGGTGGCGTTGGCGCCCGAGGCGAAGTCGACCACCGCGGCCGGCACGTCCTCGCCGACCACGGGGTGGAAGCTGCCGCCGAGGTCGGCCACCAGCTGCTGGACCCGCGCGATCGGCTCGCCGCCCTGCGGGCGCAGCCCGTCCGTGGCCAGCACGTGCACGGCCATCAGCTCCGAGCCGGCCGCCCGCTGGGCCAGCCGGGCCCCGCGGCGCAGCAGGGTCTCGCTCTCGGGACCGCCGGTCACGGCCACGACGATCCGCTCCTTGGTCGGCCACGTGTGCGCGATGCGGTGGGCGCGGCGGTAGTCGCCCAGCGCGTCGTCGACCCGGTCGGCCAGCCACAGCAGCGCCAGCTCGCGCAGCGCGGTGAGGTTGCCGACGCGGAAGTAGGAGGCGAGCGAGGCGTCGACGTTCTCGGGGCGGTAGACGTTGCCGTGGGCCAGGCGCCGGCGCAGCGCGTCGGGGCTCATGTCGACCAGCTGGATCTGGTCGGCGGTGCGCACGACCTCGTCGGGCACCGTCTCGCGCTGGCGCACCCCGGTGATCCGCTCGACCTCGTCGTTGAGCGACTCCAGGTGCTGGATGTTGACGGTGGTGACGACGTCGATGCCGGCCGCGCGCAGCTCCTCGACGTCGCCGGCGCGCTTGTCGTGGCGCGAGCCCGGGGCGTTGGTGTGGGCCAGCTCGTCGACCAGCACCACCGCGGGCCGCCGGGCCAGCACGGCGTCGACGTCCATCTCGGTCAGGCGGGCGCCGCGGTGCTCGACCACCCGGCGCGGCAGCACCTCCAGCCCGGCCACCGCGGCCTCGGTGTGGCGCCGGCCGTGGGTCTCGACGTAGCCGACAACCACGTCGGTGCCCCGCTCCGCGCGCCGGCGGGCCTCGTCGAGCATCGCGTAGGTCTTGCCGACCCCGGGCGCCGCGCCGAGGTAGACCGTCAGCCGGCCCCGGCGCGCACCCTCCATGCCCCGATCCTCCCACCGGCCCGCGCGCGACCCCAGCGCCACGACGTCAAGGAAGCGTCAAGACCCGACCGCCCGCACCGGACCGGAGCCACGGCCCGGGTCTGCGCCGCTGCCGCACGGCGGCGACGTACGTCGTGTCAGCGCGGCACGCGCACCAGCACGCGGCCGTGCACGCACTCCATGCGCAGCTCGCAGCCGGGGCCGATCGAGTCGCCGTCGAGCTGGCGGGGGGTCTCGGTGGCGGCGCGGACCACGACGGAGTGACCGGTCATCCGGTTGACCAGCTCGTCGGTGTGCTTGCGCTTGAGCAGCACCCGCCAGGCCAGTGGGATCCAGGAGAGGAAGTTGCGCGGGTGGAGGATGACGACGTCGAGGGTGCCGTCGTCGATGGCGGCGTCGGGCAGCAGCGGCATGCCGGCCTGGAGGAAGCCGACGTTGCCGACGACCACGGTGCGGGCGCGGTGGATGGTGGGCTCGCCGCCGTCGACGGAGATCTCCACCTTCACCGCGGGGAACATGATCGACTTCAGCCCTGAGAGCACGTAGGCCAGCCAGCCCACGCGCTTCTTGATGTCCTCGTTGACGCCCTCCATGATCGCGGCGTCGAAGCCCATGCCGGCCATCACCATGAAGTGGCTGTCCTCGATGCCGTCGCCGCTGACGGCGACCATGTCGATCGCGCGGTCCTGGCCGGTGAGGGCGACGTCGATGGCGGCGCGGATGTAGAGCGGCACGGCGAGGTTGCGGGCCAGCAGGTTGCCGGTGCCGGCCGGGATGATCCCGATCGGGATGCCGGTGCCGGCGAGCTCGGCGCAGACCTCGCGCACGGTGCCGTCGCCGCCGCACACGATGACCAGGTCGGCGCCGGCGACCGCGGCGGCCTCGGCCATGCCGGTGCCGGGGTCCTCGACGGTGGTGAGGTGCCAGCGCGGCTCCGACCAGCCGGCCTCGGCGGCCATCGCGGAGACGGTGGCCTGGAAGGCCTCGACGCTCTCCACCTTGATGGGGTTCAGGACGACGTGCAGGCGCCGGGCCGAGGGGTAGGGGTCGGGCAGCGGGTCGGACTTGACCGCGTGGCTGCGCGGCAGCGGGGAGTAGAGGGCCAGCACGAGCAGCGCGACGCCGACGCCGAGGAGCACGCCCGCGGTGACGTCGGTGGTGTAGTGGCGCCCCAGCAGGACCCGGTCGGCGCAGACGACGACCACGAGGACGGCGACGGCGCCGAAGGCCAGCCGCCGCACCCCGGCGCGGCGTACGAGCATGACGACGAGCACGACGACCACCGCGCCCCAGGCGGCGATGGAGGAGGCGTGGCCCGACGGGAAGGCGTTGGAGGAGAGCACGGCGTCGGGGTTCTGCCACGGCGGGCGCTCCCGGCCCACGGTGAGCTTGAGCCCGGTGGTGGCCGCGGAGGTGATCGCCATGACGAGCACGGCGTAGAGCGCGGCGCGGCGGTGCCCGCGGGTGAACATGAGCACCGCCACGACCGCCGTGAGCACGGTCATGCCGACCGTGCCGAAGGCCGCCTCCACCAGGTGCAGCGGCGTGCGCAGCCAGCCGAGGTCCACGGCCCAGGCCTCGATCGGGTCCCCGCGCTCGTCGAGGCCGCTGAGCGGGCCCCAGGCCTGGGTGACGGCGAGCGTGAGCAGGGCGAAGGCCACGAAGCACGCGCCGGCCCAGCTCAGGAGGACGAGGCGGGGGCGGTCGAGCACCCGGACAGTATGCCGACGCCCCGGGGGGCCTGTGGAACTCGCGTGAGGCGGCGCCGCCCGCCCCGATAGCCTCTCACCATGATCGACCCCCGGATCCTGCGAGACGACCCCGACCGCGTGCGCGCCGCCCAGGCCAAGCGCGGCCTGTCCGACGCGGTGGTCGACACCGCCCTGGCCGCCGACGCCGCGCGCCGGGCCGCGATCGGGGAGTTCGAGGCCAGGCGCGCCCAGCAGAAGCAGCTGGGCAAGCAGATCCCGCAGGCCCAGGGCGAGGAGAAGCAGGCGCTGCTGGCGCAGACCAAGACCCTGGCCGCCGAGGTCAAGGCGGCCGAGGCCGCGCAGGGCGAGGCCGAGGAGGCCTGGCGCGCCGCGCTGCTCAGCATCCCCAACCTCGCCGACGAGCAGACCCCGGCCGGGGGTGAGGACGACTTCGTCGTGCTCGAGACCGTCGGCACGCCCCGCGACTTCGCCGCCGAGGGCTTCGAGCCGCGCGACCACGTGGAGCTGGGCCGCCTGCTCGGTGCGATCGACCTCGACCGCGGCGCCAAGGTGTCGGGCTCGCGGTTCTACTTCCTCACCGGCGTCGGCGCCGAGCTCGAGCTGGCCCTGGTCAACCTGGCCATGGAGCAGGCCCGCGAGGTCGGCTTCACCCAGGTCATCGCGCCCTCGATGGTCAAGCCCCGCGCCATGGACGGCACCGGCTTCCTCGGCCAGGCCGCCGACGACGTCTACCGCATCGAGGGCCAGGACATGTACCTCGTGGGCACCTCGGAGGTGCCCATGGCGGCCTACCACTCCGACGAGATCCTCGACGGCGCCTCGCTGCCGCTGCGCTACGCCGCCTTCAGCCCCTGCTTCCGCAAGGAGGCCGGCTCGCACGGCAAGGACACCAAGGGCATCATCCGGGTGCACTGGTTCGACAAGGTCGAGATGTTCGTCTACACCACGCCCGAGGAGGCCGTCGCCGAGCACCAGCGGCTGCTGGAGTGGGAGAAGATGTTCCTCGACAAGCTCGAGCTGGCCTACCAGGTCATCGACGTCGCCGCCGGCGACCTCGGCCTCTCGGCGATCCGCAAGTTCGACTGCGAGGCGTGGATCCCCACCCAGGGCAAGTACCGCGAGCTCACCTCGACCTCCAACTGCACCGAGTTCCAGACCCGCCGCCTCGACACGCGCGCCCGGTACGCCGCCGGCGCTGCGGCCGGCGAGGGGTCGGGCGGCAACGGCGGCGGCAGCGGCACCGAGGTCGGCCCGGTCGCGACCCTCAACGGCACGCTGTGCGCGATGACGCGCACCATCGTGGCGATCCTCGAGACCCACCAGCAGGCCGACGGGTCGGTGCGGGTGCCGAAGGCGCTGCAGAAGTGGATGGGCCGCGAGGTCCTCGAGCCGCTGGAGCCCGCGCGTGGCTGAGCTGGTCACCGAGCCCGGCGGCTCCGACGGCGCCGACCGGCGTCCCGCCCCCGGCCCGGGCTGGCGCCCGCGGCTGGTGGCCCTCGACATCGACGGCACGCTGCTGCGCTGGGTCGACGGCGGAGGGGCGGCCCACGAGGAGATGTCGGAGGCGGTGCGCGAGGCCGTCCGGGCCGCCCGCGACGGGGGCGCCCACATCGTGCTCTCCAGCGGGCGCAGCCCCCACAGCATGACCGACGTGGCCGACCAGCTGGGCCTGGGCAGCGAGGACGAGCCGGTCTGGGTCGTGGCCTCCAACGGCGCGGTCGTCTTCCGCTACCCGCCGCTCGACGTCGTGCTGGAGGAGACCTTCGACGCCCGCGCCGCGGTCGCCGCCGTGCTCGCCGAGCACCCTGACGCCATCGTGGCGGTCGAGGAGCGCGGCGTGGGCTACCGGCTCAACAAGCCCTTCCCCGAGGGCGAGCTCACCGGGGAGATGATCCTGGCCGACGTCGAGGACATCGTGGCCGAGCCCGTCAGCCGCGTCATCATCCGCGACCCCGCCGCCACCGCCGACGACTTCGTGGCCCTCGCGGCCCGTCTGGGCCTCCAGGGCACCGACTACGTCGTGGGGTGGACGGCCTGGCTCGACCTCGCCGCCGCCGGGGTCTCCAAGGCCTCCGGCCTCGACCACGTGGCCGCCGAGCTCGGCGTGACCGCCGACGACGCGCTGGCCATCGGCGACGGGCGCAACGACCTCGAGATGCTCGCCTGGGCCCGGCGCGGGGTGGCCATGGGCCAGGCCGTGCCGGAGGTGCACGCGGTCGCCGACGCCACCACCGCCAGCGTCGACGACGACGGTGCCGCCGTCGAGATCCGCCGCTGGTTCCCCGCGTGAGCGGGCAGGCGGCCCTCGTGGCCGGGCCGCCGCGCGTGGTCTCCACCGAGCGGCTGGCGCTCGTGCTGTGGTCCCCCGAGGTCGCGGCCGACGTGCGGGCGCGCCGCCGACGTCCCGAGTTCCACCCCGACTTCCCGCGCCCCGACGACGCCGACGCCGCGACCCTGTGGGTCGACGACGACGCCTGGGGGCCGCGCAGCATCGTGCGCGGTCGCACCGTGCTCGGCTCGATCGGCTTCTTCGGTCCGCCCGAGCCCGCGGCCGACGCCACCCCCGAGACCGAGGTCGGCTACGGCCTGGTGCAGGAGGCGTGGGGCTGGGGCTTCGCCACCGAGGCGCTGCAGGGGCTGCTCGCCCACACCGACCACGTGGGGGTGCGGCTGCGGGCCGGCGTACGCCCCGACAACCGGGCGAGCGTGCGCGTCCTCGCGAAGTGCGGCTTCACCGAGCTGCGGGGCTCCGACGAGGAGGGCCGGCTGATGATGGCGAGGCCCCTGCCGGGCACGGCCTCGCCGCTCGCGGGCACCGGCGCGCGGCGCGCCGCGGAGCGCGAGCAGGACCGGCTCGAGCGGCTCGAGCAGGAGCGGCTGAAGCAGGAGCAGGCGGCGACCGACCCCGCGACCGGCCCGACGACCGACCCCGCGACCGGCCCGACGGCCGGCGCGACGCCGGCGGAGGAGACACCGTGAGCCTGCCCCGTCTGGTCGCCACCGACCTCGACGGCACCCTGGTCCGCTCCGACGGCAGCGTGTCCGACTACACCCGCGAGGTTCTGCTGGGCGTCGAGCGCCTCGGCGTGCCCGTCGTCTTCGTGACCGGCCGCCCGCTGCGGTGGGCGCGCGACGTCTTCGACCACGTCGGCGACCACGGTCTGGCCGTGGTCTCCAACGGCGCCCTGCTGTGGGACGTCGCCGCCGACCGGGCCCGCCTCGAGCGCGCCATCTCCGCCGAGGACGCCCTGGCCTTCTGCCGCGACCTGCGCGCGGCCGTGCCGGGCACGGCGTTCGCGGTGGAGGACCTCGACGGCATCGCCCTCGAGCCGGGGTTCATGGAGCGCCACCCGATCCCCGATGCCAGTCGGCGCGCCCCTCTCGAGGAGCTCATGGACCGCCCGGCGCTCAAGCTGCTGGCGCGCCACGAGGAGCTCGACGCCCAGGACTTCTGGGACCGTGCCGAGGCCGCCACCGGCGGCCGGCTCACCATCACCTGGTCGTCGTCGAGCGCCCTGCTCGAGGTGAGTGCGGCCGAGGTGACCAAGGCCTCGACGCTGGCGATGCTCTGCGCCGACCTGGGGGTCGAGGCCGTCGACGTCGTGGCCTTCGGCGACATGCCCAACGACCTGCCGATGCTCGGCTGGGCGGGCACGGCCTACGCCATGGCCGACGCGCACCCCACCGTCACGGCCGCCGCCGACCACGTCGCGCCGGGTCACGACGAGGACGGTGTGGCCACCGTGCTGGCTGGTGTGTTCGGGCTGTGATCTGGTCTCATGGGCGCGTGCCCGCCCTCGGACAGACACCCGCCGCGTCGGCGACGCCGCCGGCCCCGGCCGCCACGCCCCTGCTGCGGTGGGCCACGGGTCTGCTCGTGGTGGCGCTGGTCGTCCTCGCGGTGCTGGTGGGTCAGGGAGCCTCCGGCGGTGCCGGCTCCGCGTCGGCCTCGCCGTCGCCCTCCCGCACGCCCAACACCTGCGCCGACGCCGACCTCGCCGAGCAGATCCGCACCGCCGACGCCGTCTTCACCGGTGTCGTGACCTCCTCGACGAGCTCGCAGGCTGAGGGCGGCGACGGCGCGGAGATCCTGCACGAGGTGCAGGTCGACCTGGTCTACAAGGGCCGCAGCAGCGTCACCACCCCCGAGGTGCAGGTGCGCAGCCTGCGCGGCACCGAGCAGGGCTGCGACCTGGGCGCGCTGGAGGACGGCGAGGAGTACGTCTTCGTCGTCGCCGCCGACGGCGACTCCTGGTTCGCCGCGGGCGACAGCGGCACCGCCCCGGCCACGGCCTCCTACGTCGAGCAGGTCGACGCCATCGTCATCGCCGAGCCCCGCCCGCCGGTCTCGCCGGAGCCCGAGCAGGCCTCCTTCGAGGCCCTCGACCCGGCCGAGCCGACCACGCTCACCCGCGCCGCCGCCCCCGGCGCGGCCCTGGTCATCGTCGGGCTGCTCGGCCTCGTCGTCGTCCGCCGCCTCAACCGGCGCTGACCCGCCCACCGTCGGTGCTCCGCCCACCGTCGGTGACCCGCCCCGCGACGCTGACCCGCCGCGCGACGCTGACCCGCCCACCCGCGGTGGTCCGCCCACCGACGCTGACCCGCCCACCGTCGGTGACCCGCTTCCCGACGCTGACCTGCCCACCGTCGGTGCTTCGCCCACCGACGCTGACCCGCCCACCGTCGGTGCTCCGCCCACCGTCAGTGGTCCGCCCACCCGCGGTGCTGCGATGCCGGCCAGCGGCTGGACCCGTGCTCGCACCCGCGGCCGGGCTCGCCACCGCCGTCGGACCCGCGCCTGCGTGCGACCGCGAGGCCGCGCGGTGAGCCGGCCCTGGTCGACCCTGGTCGCCGTCGGCGGTGGTCTCCTGCTGCTGTGGGCCGGGCTGGTCCTGGCGCTGTGGCTGCTGGCCCGCCGCGACCAGCGCACGGGCAGCCTGCGCGAGGCGCTGCGGCTGCTGCCCGACGTCGTGCGGCTGCTGCGCGCGCTGGCCGCCGACCCCGACCTCCCCCGTGGCGTGCGGCTGCGGCTCGTGCTGCTGCTGGCCTACCTGCTGATGCCGCTCGACCTGGTGCCCGACCTCATCCCCGTCGTCGGCTGGGCCGACGACGTCGTGGTCGTCGCCCTCGCGCTGCGCTCCGTGGTGCGTCGCGCCGGGCCCGACGCCCTCGACCGCCACTGGCCCGGCACTGCCGACGGGCTCACCGTCGTACGCCGCCTGGCCGGCCTGCCGATGCCTCCCGCGACCGGACGCCGGCCCGGCTCCGGGCTCTGACCCGACCCCGGCCTCGGCCCCGGATTTGGGCCCGGCTCCGGCTCTGGACCCGCCCCGGCTCCGGCTCTGACCCCGGCCTCGGCCCCGGATCTGGGCCCGGCTCCGGCTCTGGACCCGGCTCCGGCTCTGGACCCAGCTCCGGCTCTGGACCCGGCTCCGGCTCTGGACCCGGCTCCGGCTCTGGACCCGGCTCCGGCTCTGGACCCGGCTCCGGACCCGGGGCCTGGGCCCGCACCCCGCCCGGCTCCCCTGAGGCGCCGCTCGACCGGCACCCCCTGGGGGTGGCAGCGGCTGCGCGGCGCTCCACGACGCCGGCCACGTCTCCTGGGTTGAACGAACGTTCGATCAACCCGGACAGTCTGCCCGGAGGGGTCTCCAGCGTCGGACGACCGTCCGACCACTCCGCACGGCCCGGCACCGGAAGAACCCTCCGACCGCGGCCCTCCTCAGACCGTCCCCAGCGCCGGCAACGTCTCCCGGGTTGAACGAACGTTCGATCAACCCGGACGGACTGCCCGGAGGGGTCTCCAGCGTCGGACGACCGTCCGACTACCCCGTACTCCCCGGCGCCGGAGGACAGCTCCGACCGCCGCCGCCCTCGGACCGTCTACAGCGGCGGGCACAGGCCGACCCCGGCCCACCTCGGGGGCCGCGGTCGCGCCGCCACGTCCCGCCCTGCGACGATCCGAGGACCCGCCGTGCCGCAGGTCCACCTCCCGCCCGTCCCCGCTCACGTCGCCGGCGGGCGGGCGAACGCAGGCCGCGCCGTGCGCCTTCCCGTGGCGCTCACCGGTCTCGCGACCCTTGCGGCCGCCGCCCCCGCGGACGGCGCCGCGCCCCCCGCGCCGCGCTGAGCCCCCCGCACTGCTGAGGGCGGGTCAGGCGCTCAGAGGTACATGCCCCCCGAGCCACCGGGCGACTCGGCGCCCGGCTGCCCCGGACCCGGCTGCCCCGGCTGGCCGGGCTGACCCGGCTGACCGGCGCCCGGGTGGCCCTGGCCCGCGGGCAGGCCGCGCCGCATCTGCTCGAACTGCGCCCGCGCCTGCATCTGCTGGGCGTAGATCGCGGTCTGGATCCCGTGGAAGAGACCCTCGAGCCAGCCGACCAGCTGGGCCTGGGCGATGCGCAGCTCGCCCTCCGACGGGGTGGAGTCCTCGGTGAAGGGCAGGCTGAGGCGCTGCAGCTCCTCGACCAGCTCGGGGGCGAGGCCCTGCTCGAGCTCGGCGATGGAGGCCTGGTGGATGTCCTTGAGCCGGTTGCGGCTGGCCTCGTCGAGCGGCGCGGCCTTCACCTCCTCGAGCAGCTGACGGATCATGCTGCCGATCCGCATCACCTTCGCCGGCTGCTCGACCAGGTCGGTCACGGCGCGCTCGCCGTCGCCGTCCTCGTCGCCGCTCGCGGCCTGCGCGGCCACGGCCAAGGCCGAGGCGGGCACGCTGCCCATCGGCTGGCCGTCGGGCCCGACGATGACGATCTGCTGCTCCTGCTCGGGGCTCTCGCCC
Source organism: Nocardioides sp. Leaf374 (assembly GCF_916862475.1). NCBI lineage: Bacteria > Bacillati > Actinomycetota > Actinomycetes > Propionibacteriales > Nocardioidaceae > Nocardioides > Nocardioides sp. Leaf374. The sequence goes on along the minus strand of NZ_CAKASO010000042.1, from coordinate 17,754 downwards.
TGCTGCTCGGTCATGGGTTCCACCTTAGGTACGTCGAGAGATCGGTCGGGAGACCGGTCGTGAGGTCGGTCGGGAGGTCGGTCGGGGGCGCCCGGCAGCAGCGGCAGTGACCGGGGGTCGCAGCCGCTGCGGGCGGGGCCGGTCACGTCGTGAGCAGGATCTTTCCGGTGTGCGACCCCGAGGTCATCAGCTCGTGGGCGGCGACGACCTCGTCGAGCGGCATGGTGCCGTGCACGACCGGCGTGACCGACCCGTCGGCCAGCAGCGGCCACACGTGCTCGACGAGGGAGTGGCAGATGGCCGACTTGTTCTCCACCGAGCGCGCCCGCAGGGAGGTGGCGACCACGCTGCCGCGCTTGCGCAGCAGGGTGCCGAGGTCGAGCTCGGCCTTGGCGCCGCCCTGCATGCCGATGACCACGAGCACGCCCTCGAGGGCCAGCGCGTCGACGTTGCGCATGAGGTACTTCGCGCCCATGTTGTCGAGGATGACGTCGACCCCGGCGCCGTCGGTGGCCTCCTTGACCACCTCGACGAAGTCCTGGTCGTGGTAGTCGATGGTCACGTCGGCGCCGAGGTCGCGGCAGAAGGCGAGCTTCTCGGCGGTGCCACCGGTGGTCATGACGCGGGCGCCGCGGGCGTGGGCCAGCTGGATCGCGAAGGTGCCGATGCCGCCGGCGCCGCCGTGCACCAGGAAGGTCTGCCCGGCCTCGAGACCGGCGATCATGAAGACGTTGGACCACACCGTGGCCGCCACCTCGGGCACGGCCGCGGCCGTGACCAGGTCGAGCCCGGCCGGCACGGGCATGACCTGGCCCTCGGGCACGGCGACCTTCGTCGCGTAGCCGCCGCCGGCGAGCAGCGCGCAGACCTCGTCGCCCACGGCCCAGCGCGTCACGCCCTCGCCGACGGCGGAGACCGTGCCGGAGCACTCCATGCCGATCACGTCGGAGGCGCCGGGCGGGGGCGGGTAGTGGCCCTGGCGCTGCAGCAGGTCGGCGCGGTTGAGCCCCGCGGCCGCGACGTCGAGCACGACCTCGCCGGGCCCCGGCTCGGGGTCGGGCAGCTCGGTGACGGACAGGACCTCGGGACCACCGGTCCCCTGGGCGACGACAGCACGCATGCCTGCGACCCTAGGCCGCCGCGACGACGCCCGGACCACCCCTAGGTCCAGGCCCGGTGCCGACCGGCGCGCCGCCGTCGTACGCCGCAGCCGGAGCCCGCAGCCCGAGATCGGAGCCCGGAGGCCGGAGCCCGCAGCCCGGAGCCCCGAGACCGGAGCCCGGTGGTTAGAGGCCTCAGTCCGGAGGCGGCAGCTCTCAGCCTGCGCTGTGGCGCGCGGCCCACTCCTCGGCCAGCCGCTCGGCGCGGGCCGACAGCTCCTCGACCACCGCGGGGTCGCCGCCGCGCAGGCCAGCGGCGAGCCCGACGAGGTAGGTGGTCACCGGCGCGGCCGGCCGCAGCACCCCGTGCGCGGCCACGCGGGCCAGGTCGAGCACGAGCGCCTCGTCGACCTCGTGACCCTCGAGCCCGAGCGCCGCCGTGGCCTCGTCGATCCAGTCGGCCAGCGTCGGCTCGGCGGGAGCGGGGGCGGGGGTCTGGTCGTCCGCGGGGGAGGTCATGGCCCCAGCCTCTCAGGTGCCGGCCGCTCCGGTGCCGGCCCCGGTCTCCCGCTGACCCCCACTCGCGGCGCGGTCCTTCCCGCGCCATTGCGCTGCTTGCGCAGCTGAGACGTTCGCACCGGTGCGCCAACGGTGCAAACCTGGCTCAGCTGCCCGGTCTTGTCCGCGCAATTGCGCCGCTTGCGCAGCCGAGACGCCCGGACCGGTGCACCAGCCACGCAAACCTGGCTCGGCGGCTCGATCCTTCTCGCGCCATCGCGCCGTTTGCGCAGCCCCGCCGGCGTCGCGGTCCCCCAGCGCGATTGCGCCAGTTCCACAGCGGAGCCGTCCGCACCGCTGCTCCATCCGCGCACACCTGGCCCAGCGGCTCGCCGGGTCCCGCGCGATTGCGCCGTTTCCGCAGTCGAGGCGCCGGCGACCGTGCTCCAGCCACGCAAACCGGGCCAAGCCGCCTGGCCGGTTCCGCGCAATTGCGCCGCTTGCGCAGCCCCGACCACGGCCCCCGACCACGGCCCCCGACCACGGCCCCCGCCGGCGGCTCCCGACGGCCGCCCCGACGGCCGCCCTGACGGCCGCCCTGACGGCCGCCCTGACGGCCGCCCCACGGGGTCAGTCGCCTCAGCCCGGCGGCTCGGCTAGGTCGCGCAGGTCGGCCCAGGTGTCGACGTCGCGGTGCTCCTCGCCCAGGGCGGCGACCTCGGCGAGCCGCAGGTCGCGCAGCAGGTGCCTCATGGCCATGCCGTGCTGCGCCTCGTGGTCGGGACGCACGGCGTCGAGCCGGTCGGTGCGGAGCACGAGGGCGAGCTGGTGGCGTCCGTCGGGGGCGACCAGGCGCGCCCCGTCGAGGTCCTCGGCGAGACCGTCCTCCCTGAGGAGCGCGTCGTGGAGGCGGCGGAAGGTGTGGGCGGTGACGCGGGGCATGTCGACGGCCAGTACGCCGAGCGTGCGCGGCGCCCGCACGAGGGCGTCGCGCCCGGTGAGCAGCGCCGCGACCGGGCCGCCGTGGCGCGGCGACTCGCGGCAGAAGGTGACCGGCCGCTCGGTCGGCACCGGGTCGCCGACCACCACGACCTCGGCGGCGTCGACGAGCGCGTCGAGGGCGTGGGTGAGCAGCGAGCGGCCGTGCAGCTCGACGCCGGCCTTGTCGACGCCGTCGAGGCGCACCGCGGTGCCGCCGGCGAGCACGACGGCGCAGAAGCCGCCGGTGTCGGGGTCGAGCAGGGGGCCGGTGGGGGAGGAGCCGGGCATGCCTGGAGTCTCGCACCGGTCGCGGCCGGCTGGCAGGCTGGAGTCATGACCGCCGACACGACGTGGACCACGGCACGGGTCGCCCTCGTGCAGGAGGCCTCGGGTCTCGAGCCCGCGGGCAACCGCGAGCGCCTGGCCGCGCTGGTGCCGACCGGCCACGACCTGGTCGTGCTGCCGGAGGCCTTCGCCCGCGACTTCGGCACCGCCGGCTCGCCGCTGGGCGAGCACGCCGAGCCGGTCGACGGGCCCTTCGCCTCCGAGGTGGCCCGGGTCGCGGCCGCCGCCGGCACCACGGTGGTCGCCGGGATGTTCGAGACCGGCCCCGACCCCGAGCGCCCGTGGAACACGCTGGTGGTGCGCGGGGCGGTGAGCGCGGAGTACCGCAAGATCCACCTCTACGACTCCTTCGGCTACCGCGAGTCCGACGTGCTGACGGCCGGCCCCACGACCCCCCGGGTGGTCGACCTCGCCGGCCTGCGGGTCGGTCTGATGACCTGCTACGACCTGCGCTTCCCCGAGCACGCCCGCGCGCTGGTCGACGCAGGCGCCGAGCTGCTCGTGGTGCCCGCGGCCTGGGTCGCGGGGGAGCGCAAGGTCGACCACTGGCGCACCCTCGTGCGGGCCCGCGCGATCGAGAACACCGTCTACGTCGCAGCCGCCGCCCAGCCGGCCCCGCGCTACTCCGGACACTCGATGCTCGTCGACCCGCTCGGCGACGTGCTCGCCGAGGCCGGCGACAGCTCCGAGGTCGTCGGCGCCGAGATCAGCGCCGCGGTGCTGGCGCAGGCGCGTCGTACCAACCCCTCCCTGGCCAACCGGCGTCTGTAGCCTCTCCGCTCGTGCCCGCCCCCGACCCCGCGACCCCCGCGCCCTCGAGCACCGCGTCCTCCGACACCCCCTCCGACGCCCGGCCCGACGCCTCCCCGGGTACGCCGACCCGCGCCGGATGGCGCCGCGTGGCCCCGCTGGCCGCCTGGTGGGTCGTGGTGCTCGGCGGGGTGGCGGCCCTCGTGGTGGCGCTGCTCGACGTCGTGCCCGCCGACGAGCGGCTGCTCTCGGGCATCGGGTCGGTGGCCGTCACCAGCGCCTACACCTGGGCGCTGGTGGCCCGCGCCGGCGGACGGCCGCTGCTCTTCGGCGCGCTCGCGCTGCTGCTCGGCGTGGGCGTCCTGGTGCTCGACGAGGACTGGCTGCGCACGGGCGCCGCGGTGATGACGTGCGCGGTCGCCTCGGTGCTCGGCGTGATGGTCACGGTGCCGGCGCAGCGCTTCGTGCAGGCCGCCCGCGAGTGCGCCCTGGCGGTGCTGGTGGCCGCGGGCGGGGCGCTGGCCATGCTGGGCTTCGAGCCGGTCATCGCGCAGGTGCGCTTCGAGTACACCGTCTTCGGGCTCTCCCTGCTCGCCGCCTTCGCCCTCGTCCACCGCCTCGGCGCCGGGCTCCACGGCCTGGGCCGCCGCGGCCTGGTCGGCGTGCTCGGCGGCGGGCTCCTGCTCGCGCTGACCCTGGCCTACGCCGAGCTGCTGCGCCGCTACGGTCCCGGCGACGCCGTGGACAGCGTGCTCGACGGCGTCCGGTGGACCCGGGAGACCCTCGGTGCCTTTCCCCGTCCGATCGAGACCGTCCTGGGCGTGCCCGCCCTCGCGTGGGGCTGCCACATGCGCGCCCGGCGACGCCAGGGCTGGTGGATCTGCGCCTTCGGGGTGGCGGCCACGGCCCCGGTGACCACCGCGCTGATGAACCCCGCCACCTCGCTGCTCGAGGCGGGCCTCTCGGTGGGCTACGGCCTCGTGGTGGGCCTGGTGATCGGCTTCGTCGTCATCCGCGTCGACCTCGCCCTCACCGGCCCGCGCGGCTCGCGGGCCCGCCGCGCCGAGGCCGAGGCCGCGGTGCGCCCGGAGCCACCTCGGGCCTCGGCGCTGCAGTAGTACGCGCCGGTAACGGCTAGGTTCGAGACGTGGCTCGTGAACAGGTGACGGAGATCCTCGCGGAGATGGTGGCCAACGTGCTCACCATCGCGGTCGCGCCCGGCGAGCGCGTCGAGACCGGTGACACCGTGGTGCTGCTGGAGTCGATGAAGATGGAGATCCCGGTCATCGCCGAGGTCCCCGGCGTCGTGACCGAGGTGCGCGTCAGCCCCGGCGACGTCGTCCAGGAGGGCGACCTGCTCGTGGCCCTCACCCGCGCCTGACCGGCCCCACCGACGGGCCTCACCGACCGGGCCCGACCGACCGGGCCCGACCCGTCGGCGCCGTACCCGCGGGGCACCCAGGCGACCAGGCACGGCACGTGGCAGAGGGGGCGGGATTCGAACCCGCGGTAGGTCTCCCTACGACCGCTTTCAAGGCGGTTCCGATCGGCCGCTCCGGCACCCCTCCTCGCCGCGCCAGCCCGCAGCGCGGGTGGTGCGACCCGCGCAGTCTACGAGGAGCGGGCGGGTGGACAATCGAGGCATGCCCGAGCCGCTGCCGACCCCGCACGACTACCGCATGCACCCCGCCCTGGCCGCCCGCTTCGTGGGCGCCGGCCTGGTGGCGCTGGCGCTGGTGATGTTCGGCGGCACCGCGCTGGTGGCGGTGGCGGGGTGGTCCGGCGACCTGCTGCTCGTGCCGCTGGTGCTCGGCGTCGTCGGCGTCATCACCCTCGGCTGGTGGCTGCGCTCACGGGCCTACGTGCTGCGCGCCGACGCCGAGGGCTACCACGTGCGGCTGGTGCGGGGCGCCGGCGTGCGCGACGCCGCCTGGCGCGACGTCGAGTCGGCGGCCACCTCCTCCCCGCGCGGCATCCCGTGCCTGGTGCTGCACCTGCACGGTGGCGGCACGACGACGATCCCGGTGCAGGCCGTCGCGATCGACCGCGAGCAGCTGGTGCGCGAGGTGCAGCGTCGCCTCGACGCCGGGCGCGGCCTGCGCCGCCTCGGCGACTCCTGACCCCTGCTCGACCGGTGCCCTGACGGGGCACGTCCCCAGCGCGACGCGTCCGGTCCGCGCGCCTGATTGGTGCGCCGGGAGGGCCGCCTTGTAGCCTGTGCTCGCTGTTCTCGGAGGCGTCGCATAGTGGCCTAGTGCGCCCGCCTGCTAAGCGGGTTGAGGGTTGAACCCTCTCGCGGGTTCAAATCCCGCCGCCTCCGCCAGCCACGACCCCCGTCGGACTCCTCCGCCGGGGGTCGTCCTGTCCCTGCCGACGGGGCCCCTCGCGCCCGTCGCGCCGCCGGCGTGACCCGGGCGACACCGCTGGACCGGCGGGGTGCTTGCCAAGGCCCCGCGGCGCGCGCGACCCTCGTGGCAGTGCACGGGCCGCCCTCGGGGCCGGACCGCTATTCCGCGACGGCGGCTGCAACCTTCTGCAATGCAGGTTTCTGAGCCAACCCGCCGCGCCCGATCGCGACGCCGACGACGGAGGATGGGGTCACGGGCCATTCCGTGGGCCCCCGAGGACAAGGACTCCGCCATGAACGTCGCCCGCAAGCTCGCCGTCACCGTCGCCGCCACCGTCCTGAGCGTCGGCCTCGTCGGTCTCACCTCCGCCCCCGCCCAGGCCGACACCAGCTGGGGCTGCGGCGGCTGCGTCAGCAAGAAGTGACCTGAGCGCGGGCTGGCCCCGCGCCTCTCCCTTGTGAGACGGGGAGCGAACGTCCCCCCCGACTTGTTCGGTCCCAGTGCCGGTCCACGGCCCGTCTCCCCCCGAGGACAGCGACTCCGGTCGCTGTCCTCGCTGGTTCCGGACCCGTACGCCGCTGGCGTGCGGGTCCGGCCCACGTCCGGGCCCGCCGCTCCGGCCCGGTCACACCCGGCCCGGTCACGCCCGGCCCGGTCACGCCCGGCCCGGTCACGCCCGGACCGGTCACGCCCGGACCGGTCACGCCCGGACCGGTCACGCCCGGACCGGTCACGCCCGGACCGGTCACGCCCGGCACCGTGCGGCGGAGCGTCACTCCTGGTCGGGCGCGCCCGCCTCGCCGTCGAGGGCCCGGTCGCCCTGCACGCCGCGCCGGCCCATCAGGTAGCCGAGCTGGAAGCGGGTGTCGGCGTCGTGCTCGGCCTTGAGGTCGGCGACGTAGCCGGCGTAGGTGCGGGGGCTGACCCCGAGCCGCTTGGCGCTGACGGGGTCGGCGTGGCCCTCGATGAGCATCCGGATCGTCATCGCCCGCTGCTCCTCGGCGATGTCCTTCATCGTCGTGGTCTCGCGGTTGCCGAAGGGGCGGGCGCGCTCCCAGGCCCGCTCGAAGACGTCGACCAGGTAGGCCACCACCGAGGGCTCGCGCACGGCGATGGCCAGGGTGTTGTCGTCGGTGGCGGGGATGACCACGACGCGGCGGTCGACCACGATCATGCGGTTGAAGAACTCGTCGAGCGTGCGCACCTCGGCGCCGAGGCCGGTGACGGCCGCGACGTACTTGTGCGTGACCGCGCTGCGCCGGGCGCTGTGCTGGTAGAGCGTGCGCATCCTGACCCCGCGCGCGAGGGCGGCGGTGTCGCGCAGCGCGGCCTCGGCGAGGGTCTGCGGGTCGCGACCGGTCTGCGGCTGCGCGGTGAGCAGCTCGCTCTCGGTCTCGGCGGTGAGCCCACCGATGTAGGGGCCGATCGCGGCGCCGCGCAGGTAGGTGAAGGGGCCGCGGCCGCCGGTCTCCGGGGCGCGGCGCCACGCCTGGCGCAGCGGGCCGAAGGCGCGCGCCCACTGCGAGGACTCCTCCAGCAGGCGCCCGGCCTCCGTGCTCAGCGGGGTGACCACCCGTGACTGGACGGCGGCGGGGTCCTCGGGGAGCCAGGTCGCGCTGTCGGCGTCGAGGCTGACCAGCCCGAGCTGCACGAGCAGGTCGAAGGCGGGCCGGTCGTCGGCGCCCTCGGCCAGCCGCGGGTCGTCGGCGGCCATGCCGCCGGCCGCGACCATGTCCTCGTAGAGGGCGACGCAGTGCTCCTCGAAGGCCGCCCTGTCCTCGGGCCCGAACACCGCCACGCGTCCCCCTGACCTGGCCCCTGACCTGGCTCGTCGTCGTGCGCGAGCACCTGGTGTGCCGCGTTCCCCGAGTCTGCCGCGGATGATGACACACCCCTCGCAGGGGCCACCCGGGCGAGACCCCGGCGACCCCCGCCGCGACCCAGCCACGAGCCCGCCACAAGCCCGCCACGAGCGCCCCGCGACCCGGCCGGACGGCGTCCTGACTTGGATCGATCCACGATTCGTGGTCCACGTCACAGGCCCCGGAGGGCCTCGTGGGAGGTCCGAAAATCGCCTGTCCAGTCTGGATCGATCCAACGACCCTGGCGTGCGGAGGGGGGGTAAAGAGCGGCTAGCGTGCCTGTCAAGCAGCCCCGGGAAAGGCGAATCTGGACATGGTCGATGTGGAGAAGGTCCTCGACGAGGCGGGTCTCAAGAACCCGCACGTGCGTGAGTACGTCGCGTACTGGGCGGGGGTGACCGAGCCCGAGCGGATCGAGGTCGTCAACGCCTCCGACGACGCCCGCCTGGTGGCCGAGGCCCTCGAGGCCGGCGAGCTCCTGCCCGCCGGTGAGGGGCTGTACTACTCGCGCTCCTACTTCAAGGACACCGCGCGTTCCGAGGAGCGCACGATCGTCGCCACGAGCAAGCCCGAGGACAAGGGCGTCTACAACAACTGGCGCGACGCCGAGGAGATGACCTCCAGCCAGCTGGAGCGCATGCGCGGTCAGTCACGCGGCAAGACGATGTACGTCATCCCCTACCTGATGGCGCCTCCCGGCTCCCCGCTCGAGGCCTACGCCGCGGGCGTCGAGCTCACCGACAACCGCCCGGTCGTGCTCCACATGATCCGGATGGCCCGCGTCGGCACCGCCCACGTCGACAACCTCGAGGACCCCGCCTCGTTCGTGCGCGCCGTGCACGTCACCGGCGACCTGGAGAACCTCGGCCAGGGCACCCCCGACGACCAGCGCTACTTCGTCACGGTCGCCGACCAGCGCACGATCCTGCACTTCGGCTCGTCGTACGGCGGCAACGCGCTGCTGGGCAAGATCGCCCACGGCCTGCGCCAGGCCTGCTACGACGGCCGCGCGTCGGGCAAGTTCCTCGCCGAGCAGTTCATGCTGCTGGGGATCACCGACCACGAGACCGGCAAGAAGTACCACGTGTGCGGCGGCTTCCCGTCGGCCTCGGGCAAGACCAACCTCGCCATGACGCTGGCGCCCGACGCCATGGGCAGCCGCTACCACGTGGAGTTCTACGGCGACGACATCGCCTGGCTCTGGGTCGGCGAGGACGGCAAGGTCTACGCGATGAACCCCGAGAACGGGGTCTTCGGCGTCGCCAAGGACACCAACGAGCTCACCAACCCCACCGCGCTGGACTCCATCAAGCCCGGCAGCGGCGCGATCTTCACCAACGTCGCCTACAACCCCGACACCCAGGAGGTGTGGTGGGAGGGCAAGACCCCCACCTACCCCGCCGACGTCACCGGGTGGGAGGACTGGAAGGGCGAGAAGATCTCCGACCGCGAGGCCGGCGACGACTCCCCGTGGGCCCACCCCAACAGCCGCTTCACCACGACGCTGGCCAACGTGCCCAACGTCGCGGGCGACTTCGAGGACCCCGCCGGCGTGCCGGTCGACGCGATCATCTTCGGCGGCCGCACCCGCGACCGCGAGCCGCTGGTGCGCGCGATCACCGACCTCGCCGAGGGCGTCTACGACGGCCTCACGCTCGGCGCCGAGGCGACCTTCGCCGCCGACGGCCTCGACGGCCAGCTGCGCTACGACCCGATGTCGATGCGGCCCTTCATGGCCTACGCCGAGGCCGACTACGCCGCGCACTGGCTGAAGATCATCGGCGCCGCCACGCAGCAGCCGATCTTCGCCCACGTCAACTGGTTCCAGCGCGACGCCGAGGACGGCCACTTCCTGTGGCCCGGCTACCGGGAGAACCTGCGCCCGCTGCTGTGGCTGGTCAAGTACGCCGCCGGCGAGGTCTCGGGCCGCCAGACCCCGGTCGGTGTCCTGCCCACCGAGGAGGAGCTCGACCTCACCGGCCTCGACCTGCCCGCCGACGAGCTGGCCCGCATCCTCGACATCGACGTCGAGCGCTGGCGCCAGGAGATGGGCTTCCGCGAGGAGCACCTCCAGCAGTTCGAGGGCCTGCCCGAGGAGATCTGGGAGGCCCACCGCCGGGTCGCCCAGGCGCTCGCCGACGCCGACTCCTGAGCGTGTAGCCGACCGGGCACGGGCCGATTTCGACCCACGGTGCCCGGTCGGCTATCCTCGACCAGTCGTCGCACCGGCCCCGGCCGGACTGCACGACATGCGCCTGTAGCTCAACGGATAGAGCATCTGACTACGGATCAGAAGGTTTGGGGTTCGAATCCCTACAGGCGCACCGCACACGAAGCCGCAGACCATTACCGGTCTGCGGCTTCGTCATTCTCGGTTGACGGGCTCCTGCGAATTTGGTGTGCCTTGACCGTTCTCAATCTGAACGCGTGCAGCTCCGGACGTAAGCCATCGTCCTATCGCACAAGAACCCTCCCGTCGCGAGGTCGCCGTGACCACGGGGCCACCGCGGAGAGACAGCGTTCCGCAACGCCTCTCAGGTAGCGGGGGCTCCAGCGGAGCGCCGTGCGGCAGCTCTGTCTGCCCGGGCGGATAGCGTGTGAGTCCTGACCAAGGGAGACCCATGACCGACGCCGACGCCACGATGGTTCCCATCTGGACCTTGTCTACGACAGAGGGTGCCTCTGCGCCTGCCTTCGCCGCAGGCGAGGGCATGACCCCCGAGCGGCTTGCCGAGCTCCGCACGGCCCTCGCCGCGTTCGCGTCGGCACCACTGGTGACGCTGGAGGCACACCCCCTCCCCGCACGTCGTGAACGCTCAACTGGGCTCATGTTGCACGCGACCAGCCCGCTCGCCAGAGAGCTTTCGCGACTCGTAGCCGCTGACGCGCCCAAGGTGCCCGCTGTCGCCCAGGTAGCCGGGTCGAGCGAGGTGCTGTATCGCATGGTCGTCCCCGCGAAGGTGGCGGCAGAGTTCGGCAAGGGGATGGTTCAGCCGATGGTCTCGAAAGTGGCCAACAGGGGCGTCTACGGCGACCTCGTCGGTGACCTCGCCGGAGGCACCGCCAAGAGTGTCGTCGCGAAGGCCACCTTCGTCCCTGTGCAGGCCGCGTCCGCTGGCGCTACGGGCACAGCCGTTGGCGCAGTGGCCGGTACGGCCGCGTCGGCCACCGCGATAACGGTGGCTGCCCCGCTCGTGCTGATGGCGGTCGCCGTGGGTGCGAGCGCCTACGCCGATCAGGGGCGTCAGAGGGCGATCGAGAACATCACTGAACTTCTCGAAAAGCTGCACGATGAGACCTTGAACGCGGAGCGCAGTGAGCTCGACGGATGCCGTGACGCGATCGAAAAGGCTACAGGCCTGCTGCTCGACCGGGGCCGGGTCGGCGCCTCACTCGGGCTGGATTCTGCTGTGCACGCGATCAGCACGGCTACCAGCAACGCCGAGCGCCGTGTGCGAAAGTGGGAAGCCGCTCTGGATGGCTTCGCCGAAAACCGTGTAGAAGCGTCCGAATTGGAGATGACCTTCCCCGGGATCACCGAGGAAGGCGGCGAGTTTCGTGCGCACCTCGAGTTGGCCGCGCTGTCCATGGCCCTGAAGAGACGCGTGGTGGTGCTGCAAGCTGTGGAGGCCGGTCAAGGGGACGAGACAAATCCGTTCGGCAACTTCGTCCAGAGCCTCAGTGAGGATCAGAGGAAGATCGATGAGTTGGAAGAGCGGGTCCGCTCCGTCCTCCTCCGTCTCTCGTCACTCGAGCTGCGCTCGCCGAAGCGCCTCATCGACAAGGTGATGACACGAAGGCAGGTGGAGACTCTTCTCGACGCCTCCTATCGGCTTCGCGGATTGGGCTCGGTGTACACCACTGAGTCTCAGGCCGCCGACGTCGTCATCGAGATTGAGAAGCGTGCCGACGGGAGCCTATTGGTGTTGCCCTCACGCGCAGCCTGATCCGAGCGTCGATGGGCCCGCTGACGCTAGCGATCGGCGACGCTTGTCTGGGGACGGCGGTGTTGCGTGTGGGCTTTTGGCGACTCGTCGGTTGTCGCCGCCATCGGGAGGAGTTGGGGAATGCTCTTTCGTGTCCGCGCTTGCTCGTCTTGGCCAAGGAACGTCTGTCCGGCCACTCCAACAGGGCTGAGGAGCCCTAGACCCCCTCTTCATCCGCGGTGCTGATACGCAAACCGCGTGCGCGGCGCTGCGACTGCTGGCCTTCCATCCTTACGCTGCAACGGTGACGAGTAGTTCTTCCGGCGACCTTGTTCTCGGCCACATCCTTGCGGCGTGCGGCCTCGATCCAGCGGATGTCCTCGTGTTGCGCCACACGTACCAAGAGGACGGGCTCCGTCGTGGAGAGACGACGCCGGAGAAGATGCACGCCTACGCGCGGGGGCAGTTGCTGCGGTTCAACGCCAGCCAGCCGCCTGTCTGGTTGAACTTCCTCGCTGAGCCAGGTCGGCGCAGTCGGTTCTGGGGTGCATTCGAGAACCACGGTGAGATCGAGTCGGAGCGGACAGACGTACTGCGCTTCTTCGATCTCCGTCCGTCCGACGTCATGTCGCTCCTCGCGAACCGGCTCACGATCGAATGGTCCAAGGACGCGATCAACTGGGCGAAGAAGGGGACCGTGGCGTCAGCGTTCCCGATAGTCGAGATCGCCGACCCCGAAGCTGTGGCCTTCCCCGGCTATGACAACGTTCTGCTCGATCTGCCCGGCTTGAGAGCCATGGTTGAGGACCCTCGTTACGCCGCATGGCGCACTGCGCTCGGGTCTGTCCAAGGCATCTACTTGATCACTGACACCAGCACGGGAAAGCACTACGTCGGCAAGGCGGACGGCGGCGAGCGCATCTTGGGTCGTTGGGGCGCGTACGGACGTGACGGACACGGCGGCAATGTCGCATTGCGGGACCTCAGAGATGCTGACGCAGAGCACGCGCGCCACTTCCAATGGTCGCTCCTGCGAGTGTTCGGGCCCTCGACGCCGACGGCCGAAGTGGATGCTGCGGAGGCGCACTTCAAGCGAGCCCTTCTGTCCCGCGAGTTCGGGCTCAACCGGAACTGAGGCGCTCATCGGCCGTCAGTCCCGGCTCCGCGGCGATGACCGAAATCGCCCTTGTCGAGCGAGGGTCGCAAGACCTTTGTCTGCAAACGCGGACGCCAAGCACCGCGGCGCGAACCTCCGAGTCCGGCGACGCACCGAAACCTGTAGCTGACGGTCCACTCGATCTCGTCGCCGTGCGCAGCACCGCTCTGCTTTCCCGTGAAGGAAAAGACACGAGTCCGTCGACCGACCCGGTCCGGGCAGGGTGGTTGAGGACTGACCGGGCGATGCCATCACCCTCCGGGCCGGTAGCCGGAACCGATTCACTAGTGAGGGGCGGCCCGGGACCTCGGGCTCGTCCTGCGGGGTCGTTCATCGTGCGGGCTCAGGTCGCGGGGTTGCCGCCCTCATCCATCGCTCAGCTCGGGATGCTTGCCTCTCACCCTGAGTTCTGGGGTCAAGGCCTCGCACCGCCACCGCAAACCGTCACCGATATGCGGCCTCGCCCATTCTCCGAGGCTCAAGAGGCGAGGATCGCCACGACGCGCTCGGCCGCGAGGTCGGCCCCGGCGTGGTCGTGGGCCTGGATGGTCACGACCGCGTCGCCGAGTAACAGCACGAGCTGACCGTGGGCGCCGTGCAGGCGCCAGGCGTCGCCCGGTCCGCCCCACGCGCCCAGGGAGTAGCGCGCGTAGGCGGGGGAGGCCGCGTCCCGTTCGGTCCAGTCCGAGCGCAGGCCGGTGGTCCAGCGCGAGGAGACCAGTCGCCGTCCTTCCCAGACGCCGTCGTCGCGGATCAGCCGGCCCAGGCGCGCGAGCTCCTCTACCCGCAGGTGCAGCCCTCCGCCGGCGGCGACGTACCCGTGCGGGCACCGGTCCCAGGGCGGCGCGTCGATGCCGAGCGGGGTGAAGAGGGCCGGCTGCAGCCAGTCGGCGACGTCGTCGACGACGCTGCTGAGCGCGCGCATCGCGGTGTAGGTGCTGGCGTTGGAGTACTGGAAGACCCGCCCCGCGGACGGGCGCGACAGGAACTCCTGGGCCAGGTCGGGCCAGTCGGTCAGCATCGTGTCGCTCCACGCCAGGTCGATGCCGCTGGTCATCGAGAGCAGGTGCCGCGTCGTGACCGACCCGACGCCCTCGCCGACCACCGGGGGCCGCAGGTAGCGGGTGACCGGCGCGTCGACGTCGTAGAGGCCGGCGTCGCAGGCCAGCCCGACGGCGAGGGTGCAGACCGCCTTGGCGGCGGAGTGGACGTCGCGGCGTACGTCGGGGGACCAGTGGTGGACCGCGCTGTCGTCGGCGAGGAGCACGTGGACGGCGTCGGCGCCGAAACCGTCGGCCTCGAGGGCACGCACGACCTGCTGGAGGACGTCGCGCGCGCTGGTCACGGCCCCAGTCTGCCGGTCGGTGTCAGCGCCGGAGCGGGGCGTCGGCCGCGGGACGACGACCGGAGGGACGCCGGACCGCGGCCGGGTGCCGGGGCCGGCGGAGACTGTCGACCTACCGCTCGTGAGAGCGCGCCACGGTAAAGACGTCCGACACTAGGATCGAGTCCATGCGTCTCGTGTCGACGGTCGTCGGCTTCTTCCTGCGGAAGCTCGGCCTGTTGGCGGCGCTGGTGCTCTCGCTGTTCCTCGGCTACCTGGTCATGCAGTCCCTGGTGCCGGCCCTGCGCGAGGCCGCGGCCGACCGGGACCGGCTGGAGCGGGTCGTCGAGGAGCGAGCCGCGCTGCAGGAGGACCTGGGCCGGCTGCAGGCGGCCGCCGCCGCGGCCCGGAGCGAGGCGACGGCCTCGCTGGAGGCCGAGCTCGGCGACGAGGTCGGCACGCTGCAGGGGGCTGTCAGCGATAAGAGAGCGGAGGTCGAGCGGCTGCGCGACGGCCAGCAGGACGTCTGCGGGCTCGTGCGGGACCTCATCGACCTGGTGACGCCGGGCGACGCGTGCGACGCGGCCGAGGCGGCGGTGCGGGAGGCCGACGAGGCGCTCGACTCCCTGGAGGACGGCCTCGCCCGGGCCGAGGAGGGCGTGGCCGTGCTGCGCGACCCCGACCTCAGCGACCAGGAGAAGCTGGACCGGCTGGGTCGGGGCGACGACCCGGCGTTCCGCCAGGACGAGATCGACGCGCAGGAGTCGGCGCTCGAGAAGAAGCAGGGCGAGGAGGACGTCCTGGAGGAGGCCCAGGGCTCCGGCACGGGCTGGGTCGTGGACCAGTGGGCCCGGTCGTGGAAGTGGCTGGCCGTCATCGCGCTCACCGTCCTGCTCGCCCCGATCGTGCTGCGCGTCGTCAGCTACTTCGTGCTGATGCCGCTGGTGCGCCGCCTCCACGAGCCGGTGCGGCTGGCCGACGGAGCGGAGACCGCGGACGCCGAGATCCGCACCAGCGAGGCCCAGCGCACGATGACCGTCCACGTCGGCGCCGGCGAGGTGCTGTCGACGCGCTCGGCGCACGTGCGCTCGGTGCAGGGCAGGGCCCGCAGCCGACTCCTCTACGACTGGTCCTCGCCCTTCATCAGCTACGCCGCCGGGCTGCACGAGATGAGCCGCCTGGTCGGGGACGAGACGGGCGGCTCGGTGACCCTGGCCAACCCCGACGACCCCAACGCCTACCTGATGCGCATCGACCTCCGCGACCACCCGGGCCTCGTCATGCACCCCAAGCACGTGGTCGGCGTCGTCGGGACGCCCGCCTTGGAGACGCGCTGGCGGTGGGGCGTGCACGCCTTCGCGACCTGGCAGGTGCGCTACATCCTCTTCGCCGGCACCGGTGGCCTCATCGTGGAGGGCTGCGGCGACGTGGTGGCGACCAACCCCGAGGGCAGGGCGACCAGGGTCAACCAGAACCTGGTCATGGGCTTCGACTCCCGCCTGAGCCTGGGCGTCAACCGCACCGAGGTCTTCTGGCCCTACCTGCGCGGCCGCGCGCCCCTCGTCGACGACGAGTTCACCGGCCACCACCCGCTCTTCGGGCAGCAGTCCGACACGGGCGAGGCGTCCAACCCGGTCACCCGGACGTTCAACGCGCTGTTCTCCGGCCTGGGCAAGCTCTTCGGCTTCTAGGCACGGGCCCGCGGGAGTGCGGGTCACGCACGAACCCGGTTGACCCCGCGGGCCCGCGCAGGCTTGGGTGGTCGGCGTGACCGACCGGCTCGGGCCGCTGCGCCATCGCGACTTCCGGCTGCTCGTGGCCGGCACGGCGACCAGCTCGCTGGGCAACGCGATGGCGCCGGTGGCGCTGGCCTTCGCGGTGATCGACCTCGGCGGCTCGGCGCAGGAGCTGGGGCTGGTGGTGGCGGCGTTCGCGCTGGCCGAGGTGGTCACGGTGCTCTTCGGCGGGGTGCTCGGCGACCGGGTCTCGCGCAAGGTGCTGATGGAGGGCTCGGCGGGCGCGTGCGCGCTGGTGCAGGCGGTGCTCGCGGCGGTGCTGCTCACCGGCGTCGCCAGCATCGCGCTGCTGACGGTGATGGGGGTGGTCACCGGCTGCCTCGCTGCGCTGAGCGGTCCGTCGTCGCAGGCGATGACCCGCCTGACCGTGCCCGCGGCCGAGCTGGCCTCGGCGGTGTCCGTGCGCCGGATCGGGCAGACCGGGTCGCAGATCGTCGGCTTCTCGGTGGGCGGGGTGCTCGTCGCGGCCGCCGGGCCGGGGTGGGCGATCGCGGTCGACGCGGCGACGTACGCCGTGGCCGCGGGGTGCTACGCCGCGCTGCGGGTGCCGCACGTGCGGGGCGCCTCGGTGGGCGCGTCGGTGCTGGGCGACCTCGGGGTCGGGCTGCGGGAGGTGCTCAGCCGCACCTGGCTGTGGCTGCTCATCGGCCAGGCCCTGCTGTACCACCTCGTCTACGGCGGCGCCCAGGGCGTGCTCGGCCCGATCGTGGTCGGCGACGGGTTCGGCCGCGCGGCGTGGGGCTGGGCGCTGGCGAGCCTGATGGCCGGCTTCGTGGTTGGCGGCCTGGTGACCCTGCGCTGGCGACCGCGCCACGGGCTGCGCGTCGGTGTCGCGATGCTCTCCCTGACCGCGGCGTTCCCGCTGGCGATGGCCGTCTCCGACCAGCTCGTCGTGGTGCTCCTGGGCGCCTTCGTGCACGGTTTCGGGCTCGAGGTCTTCTCGGTGGCCTGGGACCTCTCGATCCAGCAGAACGTGCCCGAGGACCGGCTGGCCCGGGTCTACTCCTTCGACCAGGTCGGCTCCTTCGTCTCCCGCCCGGTCGGCCTCGCGCTGACCGGGCCGGTGGCCGAGGCGGTCGGCTACGACCGGTGGCTGCTCGTGGTCGGGGGCGTCATGGCCGCCTCGTCGCTGCTGGCCCTGCTCTCGCGCGACGTACGCCGACTCGAGCGGCACGCGCCGCCGCCGCTGGGCGTGGACGCCCCCGCCTGAGCCCCGGGCCCCGTTCCCCGGGGCCGGGCCCGGGACAATGGGGCTTCAGGGCAGCTGCGGCTCGGCCAGGCGCGTGACGGTGCGCAGCAGCCAGAGCGACTCGCCGGCGGTGGGGTCGTCGGTGAGCACGACCGAGACCCGCCCCGGCGTGCCGGGCGGTCGGGGCTCGTCGAGCGCCGCGGCGACGCCGGTCTTGGAGGGCGCGTAGGCCCCCGAGGGGCAGGCGAGCAGGTGGACCGACCGGTCGGGGTGCGGCTCGCCGTACCAGGACGCCCAGAGCCGGAAGGCCTCGGGCACGGCGTTCTCGAGGGCCTGCGGGCTCGACCAGACGTCGACGGTGACGGTCTGCGACTGCTGGGTGGATGCCTCCATGTCAGCCCCCTCAGACCTGGAAGCGGGCCACGAGGGCTTTGAGCTCGGTGGCCATGGTGGCCAGGGCGGTGGCGGACTCGAGGGTG
>NZ_CAKASO010000041.1:0-37555 GCF_916862475.1 Nocardioides sp. Leaf374 | reverse complement strand
AGCGGGCCGGCCGACCGGCGCGCGGCGGGCGGCGCGGCCCCGGGGCGGCGTCCGCCCGCGCGGCGGCCGGCCGGGGGGCAGGTGCGGGCCGACCCGGCACGCCTGGCGGCGCTCGAGGTGCTCAAGGCCGTGCGCGTCGACGACGCCTACGCCAACCTGGTGCTGCCCGGCGTCCTGCGCGAGGCCGGCCTCAGCGGCCGCGACGCCGCCTTCACCACCGAGCTGGTCTCGGGCACGATCCGCCGCCAGGGCACCTACGACGCCGTCATCGCCGCCTGCGCCGACCGGCCGTTGCGCAAGATCGAGGCCAAGGTGCTCGACGCCCTGCGACTGGGGGTGCACCAGCTGCTGTCGATGCGGGTGCCCGACCACGCCGCGATCAGCTCCACGGTCGACCTGGTGCGCGGCAAGGTCAGCCACGGCGCGGGCAACTTCAGCAACGCCGTGCTGCGCAAGGTCGCCCAGCGCGACCTCGAGGCGTGGGTCGCCGAGCTCGCACCCCGTGCCGCGAGCGACGACAAGCAGGCCTCCATCGCGTGGAGCCACCCCACCTGGGTCGTGGCCGCACTGCGCCGCGCCCTGGGCGAGGCCGCGGGCGAGCTGCCGGACCTGCTCGCGGCCGACAACGTGGCCCCGCGGGTCACGCTGGTCGCGCGCCCGGGTCGCTCGACCCGCGACGAGCTGCCCGGCAGGCCGACCCGGCTCTCGCCGTACGGCGTCGTGCTGGGGGGCGGCGACCCGGGCGAGGTGGTGGCGGTCGCCGAGGGGCGCGCCGGGGTGCAGGACGAGGGCTCGCAGCTGGTCGCGGAGGCCCTCGCGCAGGCACCCCTCGAGGGCCCCGACGAGCGCTGGCTCGACCTGTGCGCCGGTCCTGGCGGCAAGGCGGCCCTGCTGGCCGCCCTGGCGTCCCGGCGTGGCGCCGCGCTGGTGGCGGGGGAGCGGCAGCCCCACCGCGCCCGGCTCGTGGCGCGCACCCTGGGCGGTGCCGACGGGGTGCTCGGCGTGGTGACGGCCGACGGCACGGCACCGCCGTGGCGCCACGGCTCCTTCGACCGGGTGCTGGTCGACGCACCCTGCACCGGTCTCGGGGCGCTGCGCCGGCGTCCCGAGGCGCGCTGGCGCCGTCGCCCCGACGACCTGCTGACCCTGGTGCTGCTCCAGCGTGCGCTGGTGACCTCGGCGCTCGACCTGGTGCGGCCCGGGGGCGTGGTGCTCTACGCGACCTGCTCGCCGATCCTCGCCGAGACCGCCGAGGTGGTCTCCTCGGTCCTGGCCCAGCGTCCGGGGGTGGTGCTGGAGGACCTCGCCGCGCAGCTCCCGCAGGTCGCCGACGCGGCCGGGCCCCTGCCCGGCACGCTGCAGCTGTGGCCCCACCGCCACGAGACCGACGCGATGTTCATGGCCCTGCTGCGCGCCCCCGGCACGCCGTAGCGCGCCCCGCCGACGAGGGGCCGTGGCGGCCCGCCGCCCCTCGTCACCGCCCTGTGGCGCCTAAGGTCGAGCCATGGCGACGAAGGCACCCGCGGTCGAGGTCGAGGTGGAGGGCCGGGTGGTGCGGGTCAGCAACCCCGACCGCGTGTACTTCCCCGAGTCGGGCGCGACCAAGCTCGACCTGGTCGAGTACTACCTCGCGGTGGGGCCCGGGATCGTGCACGCCCTCGAGGACCGACCCTGCATGCTCCACCGCTTCCCGAAGGGCCTGACCGGCCCCAAGGTGCACCAGAAGCGGCTGCCGGCGGGGGCGCCGGACTGGGTCGAGACCGTCCGGCTGCACTTCCCCCGGTGGGACCGCACGGCCGACGAGCTGTGCGTGACCGAGCTGGCCGCGGTGGTGTGGGCGGTGCAGATGTCGACCGTGGAGTTCCACCCGTGGAACAGCCGCCGCGAGGACACCGAGAAGCCCGACGAGTGGCGCATCGACCTCGATCCCGGCCCCGAGTGCGACTACGACACGGTGCGCCGGGTCGCCCACGTCGCCCACGAGGTGCTCGACGACCTCGGGGCGACGGGCTTCCCCAAGACCAGCGGCAGCAAGGGCCTGCACGTCTACGTGAGGATCGCGCCGGACCACGGCTTCAAGGACGTACGCCGCGCCGCGCTCGCGTTCGCCCGCGAGGTGGAGCGGCGCAGCCCGCAGGACGTCACGACCACCTGGTGGCGCAAGGACCGCGACCCCCGGGCGGTATTCCCCGACTACAACCAGAACGCCCGCGACCACACGATCGCTGCGGCCTACTCGGTGCGCGGACTGCCCGACGCCCGCGTCTCGACCCCGATCCGCTGGGACGAGGTCGACGACGCCGACCCGCGCGACTTCACCATCGCCACGGTCCCGGCCCGCTTCGCCGAGCTCGGCGACCTGCACGCGGGGCTCGACGACGGCGAGCACACCTTCGACCTCGCGCCGCTGCTCGAGTGGGCCGCCCGTGACGAGCGCGACGGGGCGTCCCCGCCGGCCGACCCGGAGGACTGAGCCCCCCAGGGCCAGGGCCAGGGCGCGGGCCAGGGCCCGGGGGCCAGGGTGGGGTGGGCCGAAGGGGTGAGACCGCGCGGCCCCTCCACCCCTGCGGGCGGTCCGCGGGAGGCCGGCGCCGGGCGAGGGTGAGCAGGTGACCTCCTCCGCCACCGAGCACCGAGTCCGCCGCGCCGCCCACGACGTCTTCGGCCACGCCGACCTGCTGCCGGGCCAGCTCGAGGCGACCACCGCGCTGCTCGAGGGCCACGACGTGCTGCTGATCTCGCCCACGGGCGCGGGCAAGTCGCTGACCTACCAGCTGGCCGGCACGATCCTGGAGCGGCTGACCCTCGTGGTCTCGCCCCTGCTGGCCCTCCAGCAGGACCAGGTCGACCACCTCGACGCGCTGCGCGGCGACGTGCGGGCGGCCCGGCTGAGCTCGGCCGAGAGCGCCACGCGGCGCGAGGAGGTGCTCGCCGCGGCCGAGGCCGGCGAGCTCGACTTCCTCTTCCTCGCCCCCGAGCAGCTGGCGCTCGACGACGTACGCCGCCGCCTCGCGGTGGCCCGCCCGGGTCTGGTGGCCGTCGACGAGGCGCACTGCGTCTCGGCGTGGGGGCACGACTTCCGGCCCGACTACCACCGCCTCGGCGCCCTGCTCGACGAGCTGGGCGACCGCGAGGCCAGCCCCTCGGGGCGCCCGCGGGTGGTGGCGATGACGGCCACCGCCGCGCCGCCGGTGCGCGAGGAGATCGCCGAGCGGCTCGAGCTGCGCGACCCGCGCCTGGTCGTCACCGACTTCGCCCGGGACAACCTCGTGCTCGACGTGGTGCGCGTCGCGGGGGAGGACGAGCAGGAGCGCGCGGTGCTCGACGCGGCCCTCGCTGTCCCCGCCGACGCCGCGGGCATCGTCTACTGCCGCACCCGCCCGGCCACGGCGCGCTACGTCGAGCTGCTGCGCGCCGACGAGCGCCTCGGCGACCGCACGGTCGAGGCCTACCACGCGGGCCTCGCCCACCGCCGGCGCCGCGAGACCCAGGAGGCCTTCCTGGGCGGCGCGGTCGACATCGTCGTGGCGACCTCGGCCTTCGGCATGGGCATCGACAAGCCCGACGTGCGCTTCGTGGTGCACGCCCACGCGCCGGAGTCGCCCGACACCTACTACCAGGAGGCGGGACGGGCCGGTCGTGACGGCGCCGACGCCACCGCGACCCTGGTGCACCGCGAGGAGGACCTGGCGCTGGGCCGGTTCTTCTCGGCCACCGTGCCGTCGCGGGGCGACCTGAGGAAGGCGCGGGCCGCGCTCGACGCCCTCGACACGGCCCGCGCCGAGGGTGACGCCGACGTCGCCGACCTCGACCCCGTCGAGCTCGTCGGCGAGCGGGTGGGCTGCGGTCGCCGCAAGGCCGGCCGCCTGGTCAACCTGCTGCGCGACGCCGAGGACTCCGGGCGGGGCACCGGGGTCGACGGCGCCCGCGAGCTGGCCACCCGCCGTCGCGACCTCGAGCGCTCGCGGGTCGAGCTGGTGCGCCACTACGCCGAGACCGACCGCTGCCGCTCGCAGGTGCTGGTGGAGTACCTCGGCGAGCAGCTCGCGGGTCCCTGCGGGCGCTGCGACACCTGTCGCGCCGGGGTCGTCCCCGACGCGGTCGACCCCGACGAGGTGGGCTACCGCCTGCAGGAGCAGGTGCACCACCCCGAGTTCGGCGACGGTGTGGTCACCGAGCTGGAGGCCGACCGGGTCACCGTGCTCTTCGGGAGCGTCGGCTACCGCACGCTGGCCCTCGACGTCGTGCGCGACCACGACCTGCTGGCCGCGGGCTGAGCCGGTCCGGCGACCCTCGCGAGCCCGCCCCCGGGAGGCCCCGACCCCGGCCCTCGCCTAGGCTCACCCCCCGTGGGCATCCAGATCACGCCGAGCATCCTCAACGCCGACTTCTCCCGCCTGGGCGAGGAGGTGGGCCGCATCGGCAGCGCCGACTGGGTGCACGTCGACGTCATGGACAACCACTTCGTGCCCAACCTGACCTTCGGCCCGACGATGGTCGAGGCCCTCGCGCGCTCCACCGACCTGCCCCTCGACGCGCACCTGATGATCGAGGACCCCGACTCCCACGCCCCGGCGTACGTCGAGGCCGGCTGCGCCTCGGTGACCTTCCACGTCGAGGCGGCCCGCGCGCCGGTGCGGCTGGCCCGCGAGATCCGCGCCGCCGGCGGTCGCGCCAGCATGGGCCTGCGCCCGGCCACCCCGATCGAGCCCTACGCCGACCTGCTGCCCGAGCTCGACATGGTGCTGCTGATGACCGTGGAGCCCGGCTTCGGCGGCCAGGCGTTCCTCGACCTGGTGCTGCCCAAGATCCGCCGCACCCGCGCCCTGCTGGAGCGCCACGGCGTCGAGACCTGGCTCCAGGTCGACGGCGGCGTCTCGCTGGAGACCATCGAGCGCTGCGCCGAGGCCGGTGCCGACGTCTTCGTGGCGGGCTCCGCGGTCTACTCCGCCGACGACCCCGACGAGATGGTGGGCCGCCTGCGCGCGGCCGCGGAGACCGCCACGGGCGCCGCGGCCACGGGCACCGACGTCCCGGGGGCCTGAGCCGTGCCGACCCTCCAGGCCACCTACCTGCGCGCCGCCCACACCTTCCGCGCCGTGCTCGACCGCGTCGGTGCGGCCGACCTGGTCAGGCCCGTGCCCTCCTGCCCGGGGTGGACGGTGTCCGACGTCGTGACCCACGTGCTCGAGCACCACGAGCACGTGCTGGGCGCGCGTCTGGCCGGCGACGTCACCGGCGACCTGATGGCCACCTACGCCGCCGCCATCCCCGACGACCCCGCCCTGGCCGCCACCGCGCCCTACGACACCCTCGAGCTGACCCTCCACGCCTGGGACGTCGCCCGCGCCCTGGAGGCCGACCTGCGCCTGGGCGAGGACCAGCTGACCTTCCTCGAGGTGCTCGCGCGCGAGGCCGGCGACACGCTCTACGCCGAGGAGGGCTTCGCACGCCTCGAGGGCGACGCCGCCGACCCCGCCGGCCTGGACCGCCAGGGCCTGGCGCTGCTGCCCTTCGGCCGCCGCGAGGACGCCACCGCCTGAGCGGCGCCGCCCCCGGCGGCCTGTGCCGCCGCCCGCGCCCGCCCCTGCCGCGTGGCCCTGCCGGCGTCGCGCGAAGGGTGGAGTCGCATCCTCGGTCCGCATGACGTCCGTGGCTGCAGGCCCCCACCGCCGACCCCGGGCCGCCGCACCGAGCCCGCTGTGCGGGTGCTCACACCCGCGGACGACACGGGTGTGGTTAAACTGCACCTGACGAGTCAACATTGCTCGCGTGCTCTGGGGTCGGTGGAAATCCGAGCCGGCGGTGAAAGTCCGCGACCCGGTCACCTCCAGTGACCGGTTGACCAGGTGGAACTCCTGGACCGACGGTCAAAGTCCGGATGGGAAGTGCACGCAGGTGACCCGTCGACGCACGCGTCGCGTGCCGTCGTCGACCACCGCAGTCAGCCCCGGAGTCCGAGCGCGGACCAGAGAGGGGCGGCGGTGAGCAGCGAGCACGGCACCGGGCACAGCACCCGGCACGGCACCGGTGGGACTGACGCCGACGCCGCCGGGCACGAGGCGGCGGCCATGCGTCGCGCCCTGGCCCTGGCCGCCACCCCGGGCGTGCCGCTCTCGCCGAACCCGCGGGTCGGCTGCGTCCTGCTCGCCGACGACGGCGCCACCGTGGCCGAGGGCTTCCACCGCGGGGCCGGCACGCCCCACGCCGAGGCCGACGCGCTGGCCCGCGCGGGAGCGGCCGCCCGCGGCACCACCGCCGTGGTCACCCTGGAGCCCTGCAACCACACCGGCCGCACCGGACCGTGCGCGCGGGCGCTGGTGGAGGCCGGCGTACGCCGGGTCGTCTACGCCCAGTCCGATCCCAACCCGGTGGCCCGGGGCGGTGCCGAGACGCTGCGGGCGGCCGGCCTCGTGGTCGAGGCCGGGCTGCTCGAGGAGGACGCACGCGCGCTCAACCGGGTGTGGACCTTCGCGGTCGAGCACGGCCGCCCGTTCGTGACCTGGAAGCTGGCGGCGACCCTCGACGGGCGCAGCGCGGCCGCCGACGGCACCAGCCGGTGGATCTCGGGCCGCGCCAGCCGCCGCGACGTGCACCGGCTGCGCGCCCTCGCCGACACGGTGCTCGTGGGCACCGGCACGGTGGCCGCCGACGACCCCGCGCTCACCGTGCGCGACGAGCAGGACCGCCCGCTGCAGCACCAGCCGCTGCGCGCCGTCATGGGGGAGAGCGACCTCGAGCCGGGTCGCCGGGTCCTCGACGGCTCCGCCGAGACCGTGCACCTGCGCACCCGCGACCCCCGGGCCGCGCTGGCCCAGCTCGCCGGGCTCGAGCGCCGCCACGTCTTCCTCGAGGGCGGCCCGCGCCTGGCCGCGGCGTTCGTGCGCGCCGGGCTCGTCGACGAGATCGTCGCCTACGTCGCCCCCGTGCTCCTGGGGGCGGGCGCCAGCGCCGTGGGCGACCTCGGAATCAGCACCGTCGCCGCAGCGTTGCGACCGGTGCTCACCGACGTCACCGTCATCGAGGGCGTGGAGGGCGAGCAGCCCGACGTACGCCTCACCCTGGTGCCCGCCCCGCGCGGGTCCGACCACGCCGAGCACCCCGTCGACCAGCCGGCAGCCACGCCGGCGCCCATCCCAGGAGGGACCCGCTGATGTTCACCGGAATCGTCGAGGAGCTCGGCACCGTGGCCGCCGTCGAGGAGCAGGGCGACGCGATCCGCCTCACCGTCGAGGCCTCGGTCGTGCTCGAGGACGCCGGTCTCGGCGACTCGATCTCGGTCAACGGCTGCTGCCTGACCGTCGCGGAGCGCACGGCCACGACCTGGACCGCCGACGTCATGCAGGAGACCCTCGACAAGACCGGCCTGCGAGGCGTCGCGCCGGGCGACCGGGTCAACCTCGAGCGTGCGGTCACCGCCGACAAGCGGCTGGGCGGGCACATCGTGCAGGGCCACGTCGACGGCGTCGGCGAGGTGCTGCGTCGCACCCCGAGCGAGCACTGGGAGGTCGTCGAGGTCTCCCTGCCGCAGGGGCCCGGCGGCGACCTGGGCCGCTACCTGGTCGACAAGGGCTCCATCACCGTCGACGGCGTCAGCCTCACCGTGGTCGAGGCCGGCGAGCGCAGCTTCACCGTCAGCCTGATCCCCGAGACCCTGGCCCGCACCACGCTGGGCTCGCGCCGCGTCGGCGACCGGGTCAACCTCGAGGCCGACGTGCTGGCCAAGCACGTCGAGAAGCTGCTCGTGGGCGGTCACCTCGACGCGCTGGTGCGCCGCCTCGGGGAGGGCGCCTGATGCTCGACGCCGTGGTGCAGTGGCTGCTGCACGGCTCGATCCCGGTCGGCGGGGGAGCGCTCAGCGTGCGCGAGGTCGTGGGCAACGGCTTCGGCCTGGCCAGCGCCCTGCTGGGCATGCGCCGCCTCACCTGGGCCTGGCCGGTCGGCCTGGTCGGCAACGCGCTGCTCTTCACCGTCTTCGTGAGCGGCGAGATCAGCGGCACCGTCGCCGAGCCGCTGTGGGGCCAGGCCGGGCGTCAGGTCTTCTTCGCCCTGGCCGGCGTCTACGGCTGGTGGCGCTGGAGCCACGCCCGCCCCGGCAGCGACGGCGGGGCGATCGCGCCGCGCTGGGCCACCGGGGCCGAGCGGCTCCAGCTGCTCGCCCTCGCGGCGGTCGGCTACGCCGTGGCCCACGAGGTGCTGGTGCGGATCGGCTCCTACAGCCCCGCCACCGAGGCCTGGATCCTCGCCGGCTCGCTGCTGGCGACCTACGGCATGGCGCGCGGCTGGGTGGAGTTCTGGCTGGTGTGGATCGCCGTCGACGCCGTCGGCGTCACCACCCTCGTCCAGGCCGGCTACTACCCGACCGCCGGCATGTACCTGTTCTACGGCGGCTTCTGCGTCGCCGGGCTCGTCACCTGGTGGCGCGCCACCCGCACGGTCGTCGAGGAGACGACCGCCCTCGAAGGAGCACACGCATGACCCAGACCCCCGCACCCCACGACGAGCCGGTCGAGCAGGCCGAGCCCCTGGTCGACGCCTACACCGCGCAGCACGCCGAGCAGCACGGCGGCGTGCGCCTCGACAGCGTCGAGCGCGCCATCGCCGACATCGCGGCGGGCCGGGCCGTCGTGGTCGTCGACGACGAGGGCCGGGAGAACGAGGGCGACATCATCTTCGCCGCCGCCAAGGCGACCCCCGAGCTGATGGCCTTCACCATCCGCCACTCCAGCGGCGTGATCTGCGTGCCGATGCCCGCCGACATGCTCGACCGGCTCGAGATCCCGCTGATGACGCCGCACAACAAGGACAAGCTGCGCACGGCCTACACGATCTCCGTCGACGCCCGCGACGGTGTGTCCACCGGCATCTCGGCCGCCGACCGGGCCCACACCGCCCGGGTGCTCGCCGACTCCGCCACCGAGCCCTGGGAGCTGACCCGCCCCGGTCACGTCTTCCCCCTGCGCTACCGCGAGGGCGGTGTGCTCGTGCGCCGCGGCCACACCGAGGCCGCCGTCGACCTGGCCCGCCTCGCCGGGCTGACCCCCGCCGGGGTGCTGGTGGAGGTCGTCAACGACGACGGCACCATGAAGCGCGCCCCCGAGCTGCGTGCCTTCGCCGACGAGCACGACCTCGCCATGATCTCCATCGAGGACCTCGTGCGGCACCGCCGCCGGGTGGAGAACCTCGTCGAGCGGGTCACCGAGACCCGCCTGCCCACCCGCGCCGGCGACTTCACCGCCGTGGGCTACCGCATCACCGTCGACGGCTCCGAGCACATCGCGCTCGTGCACGGCGACCTCTCCGGCGAGGAGCCGGTGCTGACCCGCGTGCACTCCGAGTGCCTCACCGGCGACGTCTTCGGCAGCCACCGCTGCGACTGCGGTCCGCAGCTCGACGAGGCCCTCGAGCGCGTCGTCGCCGAGGGGCGCGGCGTGGTGATCTACCTGCGCGGCCACGAGGGCCGCGGCATCGGCCTGCTGGCCAAGCTCCAGGCCTACGCCCTGCAGGACGGCGGGCGCGACACGGTCGACGCCAACCTCGACCTCGGCCTGCCCGCCGACGCCCGCCACTACGGCACCGCCACCCAGGTCCTGCGCGACCTGGGCGTGGCCAGCGTGCGGCTGATGACCAACAACCCCGACAAGGTGAGCAACCTCGAGGACTTCGGCATCACCGTCGCCGAGCGCGTGCCGCTCACCCCGCACCCCAACGACCACAACCTGGCCTACCTGCTCACCAAGCGTGACCGGATGGGCCACGTCCTGCCCGACCTCCACGGCGGGGTCGACCACCCCGCAGCCGGCACCAGCACGGTGGCCGGCACCGACCTCGAGACGAACGGAGCCACCCGATGAGCGGCCACGGAGCACCCACCCCCGAGGCCGTCGACGCCTCCGACCTGCGCGTCGCCGTCGTCGCGGCCAGCTGGCACACCGAGGTCATGGACGGCCTGCTCGCCGGGGCCCACCGCGCCCTGGAGGAGTACTCCGTGGGCAACCCGCTGGTCGTGCGGGTGCCCGGCACCTTCGAGCTCCCCGTCGTGGCCGCGACCCTGGCCGCCCAGGGCTACGACGCCGTGGTCGCGCTCGGCGTCGTCGTGCGCGGCGGCACCCCCCACTTCGACTACGTGTGCAACGCCGCCACCGACGGTCTCACCCGCGTCGCGCTCGATCACCAGGTCGCGGTCGGCTTCGGCGTGCTCACCTGCGACGACGACCAGCAGGCGCTCGACCGCGCCGGCCTGGAGGGCTCGAAGGAGGACAAGGGCCACGAGGCCACCTCGGCCGCGCTCCAGACCGCGCACGTGCTCAAGCGGCTGCGCCGCGGCCGGCTGGCCTAGACGCTCCCCAGCCGCGGCCGGGCCGCAGCCGCCCCGGACGGCGTGGCCCAGGCCACGGCGGGTGCCGCCGCGCGGTCCCGTCGTACGCCGCCGCGAGGGCACCGCCTAGGCTGCTCTGCTGTGAAGACGTTCGACGAGCTGTGGGCCGAGCTGCAGGACAAGGCCCGGACCCGCCCCGCAGGATCCGGCACCGTGGCCCAGCTCGACGCTGGCGTGCACGCCATCGGCAAGAAGCTGGTCGAGGAGGCCGCGGAGTCGTGGATGGCGGCCGAGCACGAGGGCAAGGAGCGCACGGCCGAGGAGATCAGCCAGCTGCTCT
Organism: Nocardioides sp. Leaf374; assembly: GCF_916862475.1. Taxonomy (NCBI): domain Bacteria; kingdom Bacillati; phylum Actinomycetota; class Actinomycetes; order Propionibacteriales; family Nocardioidaceae; genus Nocardioides; species Nocardioides sp. Leaf374. The sequence continues at coordinate 26,897 of NZ_CAKASO010000041.1, read as the reverse complement.
ACCACGCCCAGTGCCTCATGCTGGCCAGCGGCCTCGAGCTCGACGACGTCTACGCCCACCTGTGACCGCACCCGCGAAGGCCGACCCGATGACCTCTCCCGCCACCCCGCTGCTGCGTGTCGCGGTGCCCAACAAGGGCTCGCTGTCGCAGTCGGCCTCGGAGATCCTGCGCGAGGCCGGCTACCGCCAGCGCGACGACTCCAAGCAGCTCACCCTCATCGACGCCGACAACGGCGTGGAGTTCTTCTACCTGCGCCCGCGCGACATCGCGCTCTACGTCGGCGAGGGCACCCTCGACGTCGGGGTCACCGGGCGCGACCTGCTCCAGGACTCCGGGGCGCAGGCCGACGAGGCCATGCGCCTGGGCTTCGGCCGCAGCCGCTTCCGCTTCGCCGGCCCCCGCGGTGCGTTCACCGACCTGGCCCAGCTCCAGGGCGCCCGCATCGCCACGTCGTACGTCGGGGTCGTGCGGTCCTTCCTGGCCGAGCGCGGCATCGAGGCCACGGTGATCCGCCTCGACGGGGCCGTGGAGACCAGCATCCAGCTCGGTGTGGCCGACGCGATCGCCGACGTCGTCGAGACCGGCAGCACGCTGCGCCAGGCGGGTCTCGAGGTGTTCGGCGAGACGATCCTGGAGTCCGAGGCGGTGGTCATCACCCGCTCCGGCGCGGCCGCTCCCGACGGCTTCGAGGTCTTCCGCCGTCGCGTGGAGGGCGTGCTGGTGGCCCGCTCCTACGTGATGATGGACTACGACATCCCCAGCGAGGCGGTCGCCGCCGCGGTCGCCCTGACCCCCGGCATCGAGAGCCCCACCGTGGCCCCGCTGCACCGCGAGGGCTGGTCGGCCGTGCGGGTGATGGTGCCGCGCAGCGGTGCCCAGCGCCTCATGGACGAGCTCTGGCAGGTCGGCGCCCGCGGCATCCTCACCACCGACATCCATGCCTGCCGCCTCTGAGGGTCCGGCGCGACGCGACCTCGCGCCCACCCTGCCCCACACCTGGCGCCCGCTGGGCCCGCGCATCGTCGGCGCGGTGCTCGGCGTCGGCCTGCTCGCGATGTTCGCCGCCGCGTGGTTCAGCTTCGACGACGAGACCCAGGCGAAGTTCACGGCCTTCCAGATCGGCACGCTCTTCGTGCTGGTGGGGCTGGGCTACGCCTGCATGTTCGCCCTCGTGCGCTCCCGCGTCGTGGCCGAGCGCGACCGGCTGATCGTGGTCAACGGCTACCGCCGCCGCGAGTACAGCTGGCCGCAGATCGTCTCGGTCAACCTCCCGCCGGGCGCCCCGTGGGTGACCCTCGACCTCGCCGACGGCACGACCGCCGCGGTGATGGGCATCCAGGGCTCCGACGGCGCCCGCGCCCAGGCCCACGCCCGCCAGCTCCGCGCCCTGGCCGCCGAGCTGCCCCGCTGAGCTGCCCCCGACCGGGGCGTCCTACCGACCGTTGCGACCACTACCTGACCGTCACGACGGTCGGGTAGTGGTCGCAACGGTCGGTAAGTGGTGCGCGGCGGCTCAGTCCAGCGCGCGGATGCCCCAGGTGGCGGAGAAGGAGTCGTCGGGGTCACCGGCGGCGCCGAGGGTGACGACACCGGTGCCGGAGGAGAAGGCGTCGGCGGGAGCCGTCATCGGCTCGACGGCCAGCGAGCGCCGCGCGGTGGCGGCGACCTCGTCGGCGCTGTAGACCTGCAGCGCGGTGTGGTGGCGGTCGACCCACAGCGCCACGCCCTCGCCGGAGCGCGGGTCGCGCAGCACGGCGGTGGCGGTGCCGTCGTCGTCGCGCACGAGGTCGGTGAAGCCGTCGTCGAGCGGCAGGTCGCGCAGCGGCCGCGCCACCCGGAAGTCGTACGTCGTGCCCTCGACCTCCTCGGTGCCGACCGGCAGCAGCCGCTCGGGGTCGACCAGGATCCGGGTCGCCGCCGGCAGCGTGAGCTCGAGGGGGTCGACGGGGCCGGCGCCGACGCGGAGGTAGGGGTGGGCCCCGCTGGCCCACGGGGCGGGCGTGGTCGAGGTGTTGCTGGCGGTCTGGGTCACGGTGAGCCCGTCGGCGGAGAGGTCGTAGACGACGTGCAGGTCCAGCGTCCAGGGGTAGCCGCTCTGCGCCATGAGGCGGTAGGACAGCGACACCGAGTGGCCGGTGTGCTCCTCGGCGGTCCAGGCCACCCAGCGCACGAGCCCGTGGGAGGCGTTGGCGCGGCCGGGCTCGGTCAGGGCGAGCTGGTGCTCGCGTCCGCCCCAGCGGTAGCGGCCGTCGCGCAGCCGGTTGGGCCAGGGCATGAGCAGCTGGCCGCGCCCGCCGGAGGTCATCTCCTCCTCGGCGAAGCCGTCGACGAGGGCACGTCCCGCGTGCTCGAGCGTGCGGAGCGCGGCCCCGCTCTCGGTGACGACGGCGCGGTAGCCGCCGCCGGCGATCTCGAACTGGTCACCGCTGGGAGCACGCATGGGCTCCACCCTAGGGCGCCTCGCCCGGCGGCCCGGGAGGCGTCCGACCGGTGCCGTCGACGACGAGGTCGGCCCGCTCCCGGGTGCGGTCGGCGGTGTGGTGGAGGTCCTCGGCCGTGCGCCACGCCCGCCACCGGTCGGCCAGGTCGGCACCGTCGCGCTCGAGGCCGCGCGCCAGTCGCAAGGCCGACGGGGCCTCGACCCAGACCAGCAGGGTCTGGTGGTGCGACCACGCGGCGAGGCCCGAGCCCACGCCCTCGAGCACCAGCAGCGGAGCCGGGGGCACGGTGACGGTGTCGGCGAGGGCCGCCCGGTGCCAGTCGTAGCGGCGGTAGCGGCCGGGGGCCCCGGTGGCGAGGGGGCCCAGCAGCGGTGCGAGCGCCTCGCCGACGCGGGGCAGCCCGTCCCAGCCGTCGTAGAGGTCGTCCATGTGGACGACGTGGGCGTCGAGCCCCGCGGAGGTCGCCAGGTCGGCCAGGGCCACGGCCAGGGTGGTCTTGCCCGACCCGGCCGGCCCGTCGAGGCACACCAGCCGCGAGCCGCCCAGCCGCGGCGCCCGCTCCCGGGCCAGGTCGAGCACCACCCGGGCGCTCCGGGCGGGGGTCAGGAGATGCCGCGCTTGCGCAGCAGGGCCTCGATGTCGGCGAGGTCGTCGTCGATGGCGGGCTCGCCCTTGCCGGCCCCGCTCGCCGTGGCGGCCTTCCGGTCGGCCCGGCTCGCCCGGGTCGTCCGGGTCGGTGCGGCGGAGCCGTCGGCGCCCGCGAGGGCCGCGCCGCGGGCCGGGCCCACGGCGCCCTCGCGCTGCACGCCGCGCACCCCGATGCCGCGGGCGGTGAGCGACCCGGCGAGCAGCACGAGGCCGACCCCCACGCCGGCCAGCACGATCCCGGTCCACACGACCGGGCTCAGCACGAGGCCGGCCGCCCAGTCGGAGACGGCGGTGCCGATGCGGGTGGCCATCTGCAGGGTGTCGGTGAGGTAGGCCGCCAGGGGCAGCAGGGTCAGCCCGCCGACGCGCAGGGCGGGAGCCGGGCCGCGTCGCCGCCAGACCAGCCAGGTGCCCACCGCGCCCAGCGCGGTGAGGGTGAGGGTCAGTGCGGCCCAGGCGGCGTCGTCCACCCCTTCAGCCTGACACACGCGAGCGACCCCGGGCCTCCGAGCAGACCCGGGGTCGGGTGGTGCTCGGTGTGGCGCGCGACGCGCCGGGGTCAGCGTCCGGCGGCCACCGGCTCGCGCGCGCCCGTCGCGGCGCCTGCCCCGGTGACGCCCAGGGCGGCCAGCCGAGGCATGACCCCCTCGGCGAACCAGTAGGCCTCCTCCACGTGCGGGTAGCCGGAGAGGATGAACTCGTCGACGCCCACCGCGTGGTAGTCGGCGAGGCGGGCGGCCACCTCGTCGTGGCTGCCCACGAGGGCGGTGCCGGCGCCTCCGCGCACCAGGCCGACGCCGGTCCACAGGTTGGGCGACACCTCGAGCTCACGCGCGGAGTCGAACCTGGTGCGCCCGTCGCGCAGGGCCAGCATGCGCTGCTGCCCCGTGGACTCGCTGGCCCGCAGGGCCTCCTGGGCCCCGGCCACGGTCGCGGGGTCGAGGCCGTCGAGCAGGGTCTGGGCGTGGGCCCAGGCGGCCTCGCTCGTGTCGCGCGACAGCGTGTGCACGCGCAGCCCGAAGCGCAGGGTGCGACCCTCGGCCCGGGCCAGCTCGCGCATCCAGGCGATCTTCTCGGCCACCAGCTCCGGCGGCTCGCCCCAGGTGAGGTAGACATCGGCGTGCTTGGCCGCGACCGGGCCCGCCGGTCCGGAGGAGCCACCGAAGTAGACGTCGGGCACCGGGTCGATGCCACCGCTGACCATCGCCCCCTCCACGCGGAAGTGGTCCCCGTCGAAGTCGAAGGGCGCCTGCGACCAGGTGCCACGCACCACGGCGAGGAACTCCTCGGTGCGGGCGTAGCGCACCTCCTTGGCCGCGGTGTCACCGAACCGGGCCTGCTCGCGCGGCTCACCGCCGGTCACGACGTTGAGCATCAGCCGGCCCCCGGAGATGCGCTGGTAGGTCGCGGCCATCTGGGCGGCCAGCACCGGGTTGACCACACCGGGTCGGAAGGCCACGAGGAACTTCAGCCGGGTGGTCTCGCGGATGAGTGCCGCCGTGGTCAGCCACGCGTCCTCGCAGAACGTGCCGGTCGGGGTCAGCACCCCCTCGAAGCCGAGCTGCTCGGCCGTACGTGCGACCTGGGCGAGGTAGTCGATGTCGGGCGCCCGGAAGCCGTGGGTGACGGTCTCGTCGAGACCCGCACGCACGGAGGTCGGCACACCCTGCCCTGCGCCCACGAGTCCGCGGTTGTCGCCGGAGGTCGGCAGGAACCAGTGGAGCCTCGCGCCCGGCATCAGCGGGCCGCTCCGGCGGTCGGGCTCTGCTGGGTGGCGGTGACGTCGTTGAAGGCGTCGGAGAAGTAGTCGGCCACGTCCACCGACTCCGGCAGCAGCCCGTTCTCGGTGAAGGCGTCGGCCATCTCCTGCTCCGAGGCGATGACCTCCTCGTCGATCGGCACGATGGTGACCGGGCGCTGCTTGGCCGCGGCCAGCGTGACCTCGGGGGTCAGGCCGGTCTGCTCGGCCCACACGTCGGCCCACTCCTGCTGGTGCTCACCCGACCACAGCTGCGCCTCGGTGACCCGGGCGAGGTAGTCCTCGAGGGCGGCCGCCGTCGCGGTGTCGTCGATGGCCTCGTCGGAGGCGACCTGGAAGTTGTAGCCGTTGACCAGCCCCTCGCCGTCGACGAGCACCCGGGCGCCCTCGTCGATGACGGCCTGGGAGGTGAAGGGGTCCCACACCGCCCACGCGTCGAGGCTGCCGGTGGTGAAGGCCACCAGCGCGTCTGCTGGCTGGAGGTTCTTGACCTCGATCTCGTCGTAGCCCACGCCGGCCTCGCCGAGCTGGGCCAGCAGGTGGTAGTTGGCCGAGCTGCCGACGGCCACCCCGACGTCCTTGCCGGCCAAGTCGGCCACCGACTCGATGGGGGAGTCCTTCGGCACGAGGATCGCGTCGCCCTTGCCGGAGAACGTGACGGCCTGGACCATCTTGAACTGCCCCTGGGCCGCGGCCGCGAAGAGCGGCGGGGTGTTGCCGACGAGCCCGACGTGCACGGCCCCGGCGTTGATCGACTCGAGCATCGGCGGGCCGGAGGTGAACTCCTTCCACTCGATGTCGTAGGGCGTGTCGGCCAGGTCGGCCGCCTCGAGGAGCGCGCGCACGCTGCTGGAGCGCTGGTCACCGACGATGAGGGTCACCTTGCTGAGGTCGACCGACCCGTCGTCGGCGACGGCGTCCTCGTTGCCCGTGCCGCCACCGCAGCCGGTGAGCAGCAGCCCGGCGGCGACGGCACCGGCGAGCAGGCCACGGCGTCGCAGTCGGCGTCCGACGTGGCGCGGGGAGGTGGGGGAGACGTGGTTCATGCGGCACCTTGCTTCTGGGTCTGACGGTTCGGGTTGGGGGGAGTGGGCCTGACGCCGAGGGCCTGCAGCACCGCGGAGCGGGTGCGGGCGATCTCGGGCTGGGAGTGGTCGCGGTCCGAGCGCGGCAGGGTGATCCGCCAGGAGTCGGCGACCTTGCCCCCGTCGAGCACGATGAGCCGGTCGGCCAGGGCGAGCGCCTCGTCGACGTCGTGGGTCACGATGAGGATGGCCATGGAGTGGCGTCGCCACAGGTCGATGACGAGCTGGTGCATCTCGATGCGGGTCAGCGCGTCGAGGGCGCTGAACGGCTCGTCGAGCAGCAGCAGCGAGGGGTTGCTGACCAGCGCGCGGGCCAGCGAGACCCGCTGGGCCTGACCGCCGGAGAGCTGCAGCGGCCAGGCGTCGCTCTTGCCGCTGAGGCCGACCTCGGTGATCCGCTCGTCGGCCAGGCGGTGCCGGTCGGCTCGCTCGGGGGCGTTGAGCAGCGCGAGGGCGACGTTCTCGCGCACGTCGCGCCACGGCAGCAGCCGCGGCTCCTGGAAGGCCACCGAGGTGCGTCCGCTGACCTGCACCTCGTCGACGGGGGCGGGATCGAGCCCGGCGAGGCTGCGCAGCAGCGTCGACTTGCCGCAGCCGCTCCGACCCAGGAGGGCCACGAACTCGCCGGGGGCGATGTCGAGGTCGACGTCCTTGAGCACGTGGGTCTGGCCGAAGGAGCGGTGGTGGGAGCGGACCCGGGCGACCAGGGAGGCGTCGAGGGCCGGAGCCCCCCGTCGGGCCGAGCGGCTCCCGGCGGAGTCGCGGGCGGCGGAGCGGGACTTCAGGAACGCCATGACAGGGCCCTTCTCTCGAGGTGGCGGACGGCGACGTCGGTGAGCAGGCCGAGCAGGCTGTAGGTCACGAGCCCGACCACGATCACGTCCATCTGGAGGAACTCCCGGGCGTTGTTGATCATGAAGCCGAGCCCCGAGGTGGCGCTGAGGGTCTCGGCCACGATGAGCGTCAGCCACGCGATGCCCAGGCTCTGGCGCAGGCCGACGAGGGCCTGCGGCATGGCACCCGGGAGGACGACATGACGGATGCGCTGCATGCGGGTGAGGTGCAGCGCCTTGGCCACCTCCATCGTCTTCCGGTCGATGCTGCGGATGCCGCCGAGGGTGTTGAGGTAGAGCGGGAACAGCACACCCATGGCGATGAGCACGACCTTGGGGGTGTCGCCCAGCCCCATCCACGCGATGAACAACGGCACGAGGCCGAGGTGGGGCAGCGTCCGCAGCATCTGCAGAGGCGGGTCGACCGCATCGTCACCGAGGCGGGAGAGCCCGGCCACCAGGGCCAGGCCCACGCCGATCACGGCGCCGATCGCGAAGCCGAGTCCGACCCGTTCCAGAGAGGCCAGGACGGCCGGGCCGAGCGTGCCGTCGCTGACGAGCTCGACCGAGCGCACGGCGATCTCGACGGGTGAGGCCATCTTGCGGGGGTCGAGGAGCCCCGTGCTGCTGGCGAGCTGCCACAGCGTGAGGATCACGAGGGGGGAGACCCACCGGCGGAAGTGCCGCAGGCGGGGACGTCGCAGGGGTCGTGGGGGTGGGGTCGTGGGGGTGGGCGCGGCCGGGCCGGCGAGCACGGGGGTCACGGTCATGGCTCCACCCTCTGCAAACCAATACCTGTAAGTCAACTCAGACACTCGACTTACGATGAGGATCACGCACCGCGCGCTCGGCCGCCCCTCCGGTCTCACCCCCGGCTCGCCGTGCATCGCCGTGTCGGGGAGGATGGACGGGTGAGCGACCAGCCGCCCGGCCTGCCCCGCCAGCTGCAGGGGCCGGCCTTCCCCGACGACGACGGGCGTGCCGCCCCCGACGTGGTGGCGGCCCTGGCGGCGTACTCCTCCGACCGGGGTGCCTACGTCGACGCCCTCGCGGCCCTGTCGACCTCGCGCCTGCTGGTGCCGGTGGTGGCCGTGCTCGGCGAGGTCGAGGTCGACGACGCCGGCCTGGCCCACGACAAGACCAGCGACATGGCTGCGGTGCTGATGACCGGCCGCGACGGGCGGCGCGCCCTGCTGGCCTTCACCTCGCTGGAGACCATGGCGGCCTGGGACCCGCAGGCCCGGCCGGTGCCGGTGCCGGCGTCGGGTGCGGCGCTGTCTGCGGTGCAGGAGGAGGCCGCCGCCCTGGTGGTCGACCTGGCCGGCCCGGTGGTGGTGGCGATCGAGGGTCAGGACCTCGAGGCGCTGGCGGCCGGGTGGACGCTGGCGCGCGTCGGCGAGCGCTCGGGATGGGTGCGCCCCGACGCCGACCCCCCGGTCGGCTGACACCTCAGGCGGGGCGGTGGGCGCCGGCCCGGTGATTGGCGTGAGGTCGGAATGCTCGGCTAAGGTCCGGTGTTGACCGATCAGTCCCGCCGTGCACGCTGCGACGGGGCCGATCTCCAAGCGGGGACCAGCAGCACACGTCTCCCACCCGCACCGACCGCCGCCACGGAGCAGTCCGAGGCACAGGTCGTCGGGTCACCGGTCTACCGAGGATCCACCACGCGTCGTGCCAGCATGGCGCGGGCCCTCGGCAGACGATGCGTCACCCGGCCGGGGAGACGTGTCGCGACTGGCTTCCGCTTGGGTCACCAGCGGGAGCCTTTGTTCATTTCCACGCCGTGCGTGGACGGCGCGAGGCCTCCGGACAGATCCCAACCAGGAGGACACATCAGCACCGAGCTTCGAATCAACGACCGGATCCGGGTTTCCGAGGTCCGCCTCGTTGGCCCCAGTGGCGAGACCGTCGGCATCGTTCCCACCGCCGACGCGCTGCGCCTTGCCCAGGAAGCCGACCTCGACCTCGTCGAGATCGCCCCGATGGCCCGTCCGCCGGTCTGCAAGCTCATGGACTACGGCAAGTTCAAGTACGAGAACGCCCAGAAGGCGCGCGAGGCCCGTCGCAACCAGACGAACGTGATCATCAAGGAGATGAAGCTTCGTCCGAAGATCGACGCCCACGACTACGAGACCAAGAAGGGTCACGTCGTGCGGTTCCTCCGCGCCGGGGACAAGGTCAAGATCACGATCATGTTCCGCGGTCGTGAGCAGCACCGTCCCGAGCTGGGCTTCCGTCTGCTGCAGCGTCTGGCCGAGGACGTCACCGAGCTGGGCTTCGTGGAGTCCTCGCCCAAGCAGGACGGCCGCAACATGATCATGGTCCTGGGCCCGCACAAGAAGAAGGCCGAGGCCAAGGTCGACATGCAGGCCCAGAAGGACACCAAGGCCGCCGAGCGTGCCGCGCTCGAGGCCGGTGAGCGCGCCGAGCGCGACGCCGCCCACGCCGCCGGGCCCGTGGCCAAGAAGAAGGAGCGTGGCCGCTCCGAGAACCTCGATCCCGAGATCGAGGCCTGAGACTCCCGCCGGGGCACCACCGTGCCCGTGGCTGACGACGAGAGAGAGATACAGATGCCGAAGAACAAGAGCCACTCCGGTGCCGGCAAGCGCTTCCGCGTGACCGGCTCGGGCAAGATCCTCCGCGAGAAGGCCGGCAAGCGCCACAACCTGGAGAAGAAGGCCTCCAAGGTCACGCGTCGCCTCACCGGCACCGTGGAGGTCGCCAAGGCCGACGTCCCGCGCGCCAAGAAGATGCTGGGTCTCTGACCCTCGTCCGCCCCTGGTGGCCGCGCCCGTCGCGACCGCCCACGCCGACCCGGTCGGCACCACCTCAGATCTTCCACCGCAACAAGGAGTAACAACGTGGCACGCGTCAAGCGGGCAGTGAACGCCCAGAAGAAGCGCCGGACGACCCTCGAGCGCGCCAGCGGCTACCGCGGCCAGCGCTCGCGCCTGTACCGCAAGGCCAAGGAGCAGGTCACCCACTCCCTGGTCTACAGCTACAACGACCGCCGCAAGAACAAGGGCAACTTCCGCAAGCTGTGGATCCAGCGCATCAACGCCGCCGCGCGTGCGCAGGGCATGACCTACAACCGCTTCATCCAGGGCCTCAACCTGGCCGGCGTCGAGGTCGACCGCAAGATCCTCGCCGAGCTCGCCGTCAACGACGTCGCTGCGTTCAACGCGCTGGTGGAGACGGCCAAGGCCGCTCTGCCCGCCGACGTCAACGCGCCCAAGGCGGAGGCCTCGGCCTGACCACCGTCCCCCTGACGACCGGCAACGGTCGCGTCAAGGAAGCGCGCAAGCTCAGCCGCCGCTCGGCCCGATCCGAGCGGCGGCTGTTCCTTGCCGACGGTCCGAAGGCCGTCGAGTCGGCCCTCGCGGTGCCCGGCTGCGTGGTCGAGGTCTTCGCCACGCCCGCCGCCGCCGAGCGCCACGTCGCGCTCGCCACGGCGGCCGAGCGGGCCGACGCGGCCTGGACCCTCGTCGACGAGCGCGCCCTGGCCTCGCTCAGCGACGCCGTCAACCCGGCGGGGGTCGTGGCGGTGTGCCGGTTCCTCGACCGGCCGCTGGAGCACCTGCTCGACCCGGCGCCCCGCCTGGTGGCCGTCTGCGCCGACGTGCGCGACCCCGGCAACGCCGGCACCGTCGTCCGCACCGCCGACGCCGCCGGAGCCGGAGCCGTGGTGCTGGCCGGCAGCTCGGTCGACGCCTACAACCCCAAGACGGTGCGCGCCAGCGTCGGCAGCCTGTTCCAGGTGCCGGTCGCCGTGGCGGCCGAACCGGCCGACGCCGTACGCCGGGCGCAGTCCGCGGGGCTGCAGGTCCTCGCCGCCGACGGCGCCGGCGAGGTCGACCTCTTCGAGGCCGACGACCTGCTGGCGGCCCCCACCGCGTGGCTGTTCGGCAACGAGGCGTGGGGACTGCCCGAGGAGCTGGCGGCACTGGCCGACCACCGGGTCCGCATCCCGATCCTCGGGCGGGCCGAGAGCCTCAACCTCTCTACCGCCGCGGCGCTCTGCCTCTACGCCTCCGCCCGCGCCCACCGCGTCTGACCTGTCCCTCGCGCAGCCGGTGGGGTGGCTCGCCGGGGCCTAGGGTGGGCCGCGTGGACGCCCAGCAGCTCGCCGACTCCCTGCCCGACGGCGTCGTCGTCGCCGATGCCGAGGGCCGCGTCACGCTCGTCTCCCGCGTGGCCGTGCAGATGCTCGGCCGTAGCGCCCTCGACGGGGTGGGGCGTGGCCTGGCCGAGGTGCTGGCCCTCCAGGACCAGGACGGCGCGGCGTGGTTCGACCACAACTGCCCCTACCGGGGGCTGGTGACGCGCACGGCCGTGCCGGAGCAGTCGTGGCTGCTGCCCGACGGCACCGAGGTGCTCGTGGCCGCGCGCATCCACCGCCCGGCGCTCGACCGCCCCGTGAGCAGCGTGGTGGTCACCCTCCGCTCCGGTCGCGGCCGGGCCCGGCTCGACCGGGAGCGCTCCGACCTGGTGGCCACGGTGGCCCACGAGCTGCGCTCCCCGCTGACCGGGGTCAAGGGCTTCGTCCAAGCCATGCTCAACCGCTGGGACAAGCTGAGCGACGACCAGAAGAAGCTGATGCTCACCACCGTCAGCGCCGACTCCGACCGGCTGAGCCGCCTCATCGCCGAGCTGCTCGACGTCGCCCGCATCGACACCGGGCGACTGCAGCTCTACCCCCGCCCCAGCGACGCCGCCGTGCTGACCGGTCGCATCGTGGAGTCGGTGCAGGCCGGCACCTCGCGCCCGTTGGCCCTGTACGTCGCCGCCGACCTGCCCGAGATCTCCGCCGACCCCGACAAGTTCACCCAGGTCGTCACCAACCTGGTCGAGAACGGCGTGCGCCACGGCGAGGGCACGGTGTCGGTCACGCTGGACCCGCTCGGCCCCGACCACGACCACGCCGGGGTCCGGCTCGTCGTGCAGGACGAGGGCGAGGGCATCCCGCTCGACCTGCGGCGCCGCGTCTTCACCAAGTTCTGGAAGGGCGGGGCGCGTGGCGGCACGGGCCTGGGCATGTACATCGTCGGGGGCCTGACCCGTGCCCACGGCGGCACCGTCAGCATCGGCGACGCCCCCGGCGGCGGCGCCAGCATCGTGCTCACCTGGCCCAGCGAGGACCGCCGACCGGAGTGACCCCGGTCGGGGCGGCCCCGGCGCGGCGGGCGTCCACGGGCCGGGCGCACGGCACGACGTCGTCCAGGGCCGGCAACCGGTTCGCGGGCGGGGGCCGCGGCTTCCTAGACTGACCACGCCGCGCGCCGGAGTGCGCGGCCACCCGCTGGAAAGGCAGTCATGTCCGGTCCCAACACCGACTTCGACCCCGTGGAGGTCACCCCCTTGAAGTCCGAGGAGGTCGAGGCGGCGCGCGACGCCGCCGTGGCGGCCATCGAGGCCGCGACCGACCTGGAGCAGCTCAAGGCGGCCCGGCTCGAGCACGCGGGCGACCGCTCCGCCCTGGCGCTGGCCAACCGCGAGATCGGCGCGCTGCCCCCGCAGGCCCGCAAGGAGGCCGGCAAGCGCATCGGCCAGGCGCGCGGTGCCGTCAACCAGGCCCTCGCGCGCCGCCAGCAGGTGCTCGAGGCCGAGCACGAGGAGCGGATGCTCGTCGAGGAGACCGTCGACGTCACGCTGCCCACCGACCGGCTCCCGGTCGGCGCGCGTCACCCCGTGACCACCGGCTCGGAGCTGATCGCCGACATCTTCGTCGCGATGGGCTGGGAGATCGCGGAGGGGCCGGTGCTCGAGGCCGAGTGGCTCAACTTCGACGCCCTCAACCTCGGCCCCGACCACCCGGCGCGCACGATGCAGGACACCTTCTGGGCCGACCCGGCCGACCACGGCGTCGTCCTGCGCACGCACACCTCGCCGGTGCAGGCGCGCTCGATGCTCACGCGCACCCCGCCCATCTACATCGCCTGCCCCGGTCGCGTCTTCCGCACCGACGAGTACGACGCGACGCACAGCCCGGTCTTCCACCAGGTCGAGGGCCTGGCCATCGACGAGGGCATCACCATGGCCCACCTCAAGGGCACCCTCGACCACCTGGTCTCCTCGCTGTTCGGCGCCGGGATCTCCACGCGCTTCCGCCCGTCGTACTTCCCCTTCACCGAGCCGTCGGCCGAGATGGACATGGTCTGCTTCGTCTGCCGCGGCACGGGGCTCGCCACGGGCGACGACGGCGCGGCCGACGCCGCCGCGTCCTGCCGCACGTGCCGCGGCGAGGGCTGGATCGAGCTCGGCGGCTGCGGGGTGGTCAACCCCCGGGTGCTCACCGCGTGCGGCATCGACGCGGAGCGCTACACCGGCTTCGCGTTCGGCTTCGGCATCGACCGGATGCTGATGTTCCGCCACGGCATCGAGGACCTGCGCGCGCTCTTCGAGGGCGACGTCCGCTTCACCACCGCGTTCGGGAGTGAGATCTGATGAAGGCCCCTGTCTCGTGGATCCGCGAGCTCGTCGACCTGCCCGCCGACGTCACCACCGACGACCTCACCGCACGCCTGACCGCCCTGGGCCTCAAGCTCGAGGCCGTGGAGCGCGCCGGTGCCGGCATCTCCGGTCCGCTCGTCGTGGGCCGCGTGCTCACCATGGAGCCGGAGCCGCAGAAGAACGGCAAGACCATCAACTGGTGCACCGTCGACGTGGGTGACGCCAACGGCACCGGCGAGCCGCAGGGCATCGTCTGCGGAGCCCACAACTTCGCCCCCGGCGACCTCGTCGTCACCGTCCTGCCCGGCGGCGTGCTGCCCGGTGACTTCCGGATCTCGGCGCGCAAGACCTACGGCCACGTCTCGGCCGGCATGATCTGCTCCTCCTCCGAGCTCGGGCTGGGCGAGGAGCACGACGGCATCATCGTGCTGCCCGCCGACGCCGGCGAGCCGGGCGACGACGTCTTCGACCTGCTCGGCCTGCGCGAGGAGGTCATCGAGTTCGAGATCAACCCCGACCGTGCCTATGCCCTCTCGCTGCGCGGCATCGCCCGTGAGGCGGCCCTGGCCTACGACCTGCCCTACGTCGACCCCGCCGAGCGCGACGTGCCGGACGCCGACGACCAGGGCCACCCCGTGGTGGTGGAGGACCCCGCGGGCTGTCCGCTCTTCGTGGCGCGCACCGTCACCGGCTTCGACGCCACGGCGCCCACGCCGGACTGGATGGTCCGCCGCCTCCAGCAGGCCGGCATGCGCTCGATCTCCCTGGGCGTCGACGTGACCAACTACGTCATGCTCGAGCTGGGCCAGCCCCTGCACGCCTACGACGGCGACACCCTCGACGGCGCGATCCGGGTGCGGCGCGCCGAGCCGGGGGAGCGCATCACCACCCTTGACGACACCGACCGCGAGCTCTCGCCCGAGGACCTGCTCATCACCGACGCCACCGGCCCGATCGGCATCGCCGGCGTCATGGGCGGCGCCCGCACCGAGATGTCGGCCTCGACGACCCACGTGGTGGTGGAGTCGGCCCACTTCGACGCCACCTCGGTCTTCCGCTCCGGCAAGCGCCACCGCATCAGCTCCGAGGCCGGCAAGCGCAACGAGCGCGGCGTCGACCCGCGGCTGCCCGAGGTGGCGGCCGACCGCGCCGTCGAGCTGCTCACCGCCCTGGGTGGCGGCCGGGCCGACACCGGCGTGACCGTGGTCGGCCAGGCGCCCGCCCCGGCCGTGGTCCACGCCCGCGCCGACCTCCCCGCGCGGGTGACCGGCATGCCGATCAGCGCCGAGACCACGGTCGCGCACCTGCGCGCCGTCGGCTGCACGGTCGAGGTCGACGGCGAGGCCCTCACGGTCACGGCGCCGAGCTGGCGCCCCGACGTCACCGACCCCTTCGACCTGGTCGAGGAGGTCGCCCGCATCGTCGGGTACGACGAGGTGCCCTCGGTGCTGCCCACCGAGGCCGCGGGGCGCGGTCTGACCCGTGAGCAGCGACTGCGCCGTCGGGTGGGCCGGGTGCTCGCGGGCGCCGGGTGCGTGGAGGCGATCAGCTTCCCGTTCGTCGGCGAGGCGACGTTCGACGCGCTCGGGCTGCCGGCCGAGGACCCGCTGCGCCGCACGGTGCGCCTGGCCAACCCGATCAGCTCCGAGGAGCCGGCGTACACGACGACGCTGCTGCCGGGCCTGCTGCGCGCCGCGGCCCGCAACCTGGGGCGCGGGGCCGCCGGCGTCGCCCTCTTCGAGACCGGCACGGTGGCCTTCCCGGTCGACGGCGGCCCCGCCCCGATCTACGGCGTCGAGCAGCGCCCCTCCGACGCCGAGCTGCAGGCCCTGCTCGACGCCATCCCGCGCCAGCCGCAGCACCTGTCGGTCGTGCTGGCCGGTGAGCGCGAGCGCGCCGGCTGGTGGGGCGAGGGCCGCGACGCCGGCTGGGCCGACGCGCTCGCCGTGCTGCGCCGCGTCGCGACCGAGCTCGGCATCGAACTGGAGGTCGCCGCGGCCGCCCGGATGCCCTGGCACCCGGGCCGCTGCGCCGAGGTCGCCGTCGGCCAGGGTGACGACCGGGTCGTGGTCGGCCACGCCGGGGAGCTGCACCCGAGGGTCTGCAAGGCCTTCGACCTCCCGGCGCGCTCCGCCGCGGTCGAGGTCGACCTCGACGCCCTCCTGCGTCACGCGGTCGACGTCGTGCCGGGCCCGGTGGTCTCGGGCTTCCCGCTCGCCAAGGAGGACGTCGCCCTGGTGGTGGCGGAGGCCGTGACGGCGGCCGACGTCGAGGCCGCCCTGGTGGCGGGGGCCGGCGAGCTGCTGGAGTCGATCCGGCTCTTCGACGTCTACCGCTCCGAGCAGCTCGGCGAGGGGCGCAAGTCGCTGGCCTTCGCCCTGCGCCTGCGTGCCCCCGACCGCACGCTGACCGACGACGAGATCGTCGCGGCCCGACAGTCCGCCGTCGACGCGGCCGTCGAGCGCACCGGCGCCGTCCAGCGCGCCTGAGGTCCCCGCGGCTCCGCACCCTGCGTGCGGAGCCGCGGTCGCCCGCCCCGGGCCCCCCACCGCAGCACTCGTCCCACACGCAACCGGCGCAATCGCGTGCGTTCGCTGGTGGGGCGCTGGGTGGTGTGCGCAAGTGGCGCAATTGCGCGGGGTCGCTGGTGGTGGTCGCGGTGGTTTGCGTGGTTGGTGCCGATGCGGCGCTGGGTCGGGTGCGCAACCGTCGCAATTGCGCGCCGCCTCTCGCGCAGCTGCGACGGACGTCGCGCCCGCGCGCCCGTCAGCGGCTCCGCCCGCCTCCCTCGCCGCGTGCGACCCGGGCAGCGGCGGCTGGGCGGCGGCGGGCGCGGCGCTGCCCGCGTCGCGTCGACCCACGCAGGTGCCCGTCGACGACCGACTTGCACATGCTCATGCATTGACTTGTATAGTCATGCACATGACGAGGAGACGTGTCGCTGTCGCCGGTGCCAGCGGTTATGCCGGAGGAGAGGTCCTGCGCCTGCTGCTGGGCCACCCCGAGGTGGAGATCGGCGCCCTGACCGGTGCCTCCAACGCGGGTCAGCCCCTGGGCGCGCTGCAGCCGCACCTCGTGCCGCTGGCCGACCGGGTGCTGGAGGAGACGACGCTCGAGGTGCTCTCGGGCCACGACGTGGTCTTCCTCGCCCTGCCCCACGGCCAGTCCGGCGAGCTCGCCGCCCAGCTCGGTGACGACACGATCGTCATCGACTGCGGCGCCGACTTCCGTCTCGAGGACCCCGCCGCCTGGGCGCGGTTCTACGGCGGCGACCACGCCGGCACGTGGCCCTACGGCCTGCCCGAGCTCCCCGGTCAGCGCGAGCGTCTCGAGGGCCGCACTCGCTTCGCCGTGCCGGGCTGCTACCCCACCGTGTCCTCGCTGACCCTCGCCCCGGCCATCGCCGCAGGGCTGGTGCACCCCGACGTCGTCGTGGTCGCGGCCTCCGGCACGAGCGGCGCCGGCAAGGCCGCCAAGACCAACCTCCTGGGCAGCGAGGTGATGGGCAACGCCAGCGCCTACGGCGTCGGCGGCACCCACCGCCACACCCCGGAGATCACCCAGAACCTCTCGCGCCTCGTCGAGGGCACGGTCAGCGTCAGCTTCACCCCGCTGCTGGTGCCGATGCCACGGGGCATCCTGGCCACCTGCTCGGCCCCGCTGGTCGACCCGGTCAGCGCGGAGGAGGCCTACGACGTCTATGCCGAGGCCTACGCCGACGAGCCGTTCGTGCACCTCCTGCCCGCGGGCCTGTGGCCCCAGACCAAGTCGGTCACCGGCTCCAACGCCGTGCACGTGCAGGTCACCGTCGACGAGGCCGCGGGCCGCCTGGTGGCGGTCGGCGCCGTCGACAACCTCGCCAAGGGCACCGGCGGTGCGGCCGTGCAGTGCATGAACATCGCGCTCGGCATCGACGAGACCACCGGTCTCACCGCGGTCGGGATCGCGCCGTGAGCGGCGACGAGCCGGCGGAGACCGGCACCCACGAGGGCGGCCCCGCCGTGTCGGGCGGCACGGTGTCGTACGTGCTGCAGCAGTTCCCCGAGAAGCTCGCGCTGGTGAAGCTCCCGGTCGGCGCCGAGGTGCCGAGCTGGGCGGAGTCGTCGTCGCTGTTCTCGGTCACGGCGACCGCCACCGAGACCACGCTGATCTGCGCGGGCCGCAACGTGCCCACCAAGCAGGTCGCCCACAAGGGCCTGGTCGCCTTCTCGGTGCAGGGCCCGATCCCGACCGAGGCGACCGGGGTGCTGGCCGCGCTGCTGGTGCCACTGGCCGAGGAGCAGATCAGCGTTTTCTCGATCTCCACCTTCGAGACCGACTGGGTGCTGGTGCCCTCGGGCGCCACCGAGCGCGCCACCGAGGCCTGGCGCCGCCACGGCCACACGGTGCGACCCGCGGTGCCCGTCGGCGCGTCACGAGCGCCGCGCGAGCGAGAGCCGCGCGCCGGCAACGGCACCGACAAGCCCCCGCGCACGACCGGTCGCTCCCGCAAGGACCCGCAGTCCGACCAGCAGCCGGAGCGCCGTTCCGGCTCCAGCAGCAGCGAGAAGAGGAAGAGATGAGCGTCACCACCCCGGCCGGCTTCGTCGCCGCCGGTGTCGAGGCGGGCCTGAAGGCCTCCGGCGGCAAGGACGTCGCCCTGGTGGTCAACCAGGGGCCTGCCCACGACTCCGCCACGGTCTTCACCGCCAACCGGTGCAAGGCCAACCCGGTGCTGTGGAGCCAGGAGGTCGTCAAGGACGGCACCGTGCGCGCGGTCGTCCTCAACTCCGGTGGCGCCAACTGCTACACCGGCCCCGAGGGCTTCCAGACCACCCACGCGGTCGCCGAGCGGGTCGCCGACCACCTCGGCATCGGGGCGCTCGACGTCGTCGTCTGCTCGACCGGCCTGATCGGCCTGACCAACGACCGCGACCAGGTCCTCGCCGGGGTCGACGCCGCCCACGCGGCCCTCTCGCCCGACGGCGGTGACCAGGCCGCCCACGCCATCATGACCACCGACTCGGTGAGCAAGCAGGTCGTCGTCGAGGGCGCCGGCTGGTCGGTCGGCGGCATGGCGAAGGGCGCGGGCATGCTGGCGCCGCAGCTGGCCACGATGCTCGTCGTGCTCACCACCGACGCCGTCGTGCCCGCCGCCGACCTCGACACCGCGCTGCGCGCGGCGACCCGGGTCTCCTTCGACCGGCTCGACTCCGACGGCTGCATGTCCACCAACGACACCGTGACGGTGATGGCCAGCGGCGCCAGCGGCATCACGCCCTCGGTCGACGACTTCACCGACGCCCTGACCCAGGCGTGCACCGACCTGGCGATGCAGCTGCTCAAGGACGCCGAGGGCGCCGACCACGAGATCGCGATCACGACCCTCAACGCCGCCTCCGAGGACGACGCCGTCGAGGTCGGGCGCAGCGTGGCCCGCAGCAACCTGTTCAAGGCCGCGATCTTCGGCAACGACCCCAACTGGGGCCGCGTGCTCGCCAGCATCGGCACCACGGCGGCGGCCTTCGACCCCGCCGACCTCGACGTCGCCATGAACGGTGTGTGGGTCTGCAAGCGGTCCACCCCGCACGCCGACCCCGAGACCGTCGACCTCACCGGCCGGGAGGTCAGCGTGACCATCGACCTCAAGGCGGGCTCCGAGCGGGCCACCGTCTGGACCAACGACCTCACCCACGCCTACGTCCACGAGAACAGCGCCTACTCATCATGAACGATTCCAGCACCGGAGAATTCACCGTCGGCAAGCCCGACCAGGCCAAGGCCCGCACGCTCGCGGCCGCCCTGCCGTGGCTGAAGCAGTACCACGGCAAGATCGTGGTCGTGAAGTACGGCGGCAACGCCATGACCGACGACTCCCTCAAGCGGGCCTTCGCCGAGGACATCGCCTTCCTGCGCTTCGCCGGCTTCCGACCCGTCGTCGTGCACGGCGGCGGGCCGCAGATCTCCAGCATGCTCGACCGCCTCGGCATCGAGTCGGAGTTCCGCGGCGGCCTGCGCGTGACCACGCCGGAGGCGATGGACGTCGTGCGCATGGTGCTCGTGGGCCAGGTCCAGCGCGAGCTGGTCGGACTCATCAACGAGCACGGCCCGCTGGCCGTGGGCTGCTCCGGCGAGGACGCCGGTCTGTTCACCGCCACCGCCACCGGCACGGTCGTCGACGGCGAGGAGGTCGACCTCGGTCTGGTCGGCGAGGTGACCCGGGTGCGCCCGGAGTCGGTGCTCGACCTCATCGAGGCCGGCCGCATCCCGGTGGTCTCCTCGGTGGCCCCCGACGAGGACGGCACCGTCCACAACGTCAACGCCGACTCCGCGGCCGCCGCCCTGGCCGTGGCGCTCAAGGCCGAGAAGCTGCTCGTGCTGACCGACGTCGAGGGCCTCTTCCTCGACTGGCCCGACTCCGAGGACGTCGTGGGCGAGATCAGTCCCGAGTCCCTGGCCGAGGTCATCCCCTCGCTGGCCAGCGGCATGGTCCCGAAGATGGGCGCGTGCCTGCTCGCGGTCGAGGGCGGGGTGCCGCGCGCCACCGTCGTCGACGGGCGCGAGCCGCACGCCGTGCTGCTGGAGTTGTTCACCAAGGAGGGCGTCGGCACGCAGGTGCTGCCCGGCGTCGAGACCAAGACCCGCAAGGCCCGGGAGACCCAGTCATGACCGAGCAGCAGGCGCTGCAGGAGCGCTACGCCGACTCCCTGATGAACACCTTCGGCCCGCCCAAGCTCGTGCTGACGCGCGGGGAGGGCGCGCACGTGTGGGACGCCGACGGCAAGGAGTACGTCGACCTGCTCGGCGGCATCGCCGTCAACGCGCTGGGCCACGCCCACCCCGCGCTGGTCGAGGCGGTCACGACGCAGCTGTCGACGCTGGGCCACATCTCCAACTTCTTCACCAGCGCCCCCCAGGTCGAGCTGGCCGAGCGGCTGCTGTCGTTCGCGGGCGCCGAGGGCAAGGCCTTCTTCGCCAACTCCGGCGCGGAGGCCAACGAGGCCGCCTTCAAGCTGACCCGCCGCACCGGGCGCACCCATGTGGTGGTCGCCGAGGGCGGCTTCCACGGTCGCACCATGGGCGCGCTCGCCCTGACCTCCAAGGAGGCCTACCGCGCCCCCTTCGAGCCGCTGCCGGGCCACGTCGAGTTCGTGCCGTACGGCGACGAGGCCGCGCTGGCCGCCGCCGTCACCGACGACACCGCCGCGGTCCTGCTCGAGCCGATCCAGGGCGAGGCCGGTGTCGTGGTCGCGCCCGAGGGCTACCTCGCCGCGGCGCGTCGCGTCGCCGACGAGCACGGCGCGCTGCTGTGGTTCGACGAGGTCCAGTCGGGCATGGGCCGCACCGGTTCCTGGTACGCCCACCTGCCCTCCGGCGTGGTGCCCGACGTGATCACGCTGGCCAAGGGACTGGGCGGCGGCTTCCCCATCGGCGCGGTCCTCGGGCTGGGCCGCGCCGCCGACCTCTTCGACCCCGGCAACCACGGCACGACCTTCGGCGGCAACCCGGTGGCCTGTGCGGCCGCGCTGGCCGTCGTGCGCACCATCGAGTCCGAGGGCCTGCTGGCCCACGCCGTCGAGGCGGGCGACCGGCTGCGGGCGGGGCTGCTCGCCGACCGGCGGGTCACCGAGGTGCGCGGTGAGGGCCTGCTCATCGGGCTCGACCTGGTCTCGGAGCACGCCGCCGAGGTCACCGCGGCCGCGATGGCCCACGGCTTCATCGTCAACAACCCCACGCCGCGCCGGATCCGCCTCGCCCCGCCGCTCGTGCTGGGCACCGCCGACGTCGAGGCCTTCCTCGCGGCGTGGCCGCGGATCCTCGACGACGCGGGCGTCTCGTGAGCGCGCCGGCCCCCACCGGGACGGTCCTGCCTGCCGCGGTGGAGCTGCGGCACTTCCTGCGCGACGACGACCTGTCGCCGGCCGAGCAGGCGCGCGTGCTCGACCTCGCCGCGCAGCTCAAGGCCTCGCCGCACCAGCAGCGCCCGCTGGCGGGCCCGCGGTCGGTGGCGATGATCTTCGACAAGCCGACCCTGCGCACCCAGACGTCGTTCTCGGCCGGCATCGCCGAGCTCGGCGGCTTCCCCATGGTCGTCGAGGGCCGCCTGGCCGGGATCGGCGTGCGCGAGTCGGTCGAGGACGTCGCGCGGGTGCTCGGTCGCCAGGTCGCGGCCGTCGTGTGGCGCACCTTCCACCAGTCCGACCTCGACACCATGGCCGCCCACGCCGGTGTCCCGGTGGTCAACGCGCTCACCGACGAGTTCCACCCGTGCCAGCTGGTGGCCGACCTGCTCACGGTGCGCGAGCACAAGGGCGACCTCGCGGGTCTGACCGCGGCCTTCGTGGGCGACGCGGCGTGCAACATGGGCAACTCCTGGCTCCTGGCCGGGGCCACCGCGGGCATGCACGTGCGCGTCAGCGCCCCGGAGGGCTACCTGCCCGACGAGGCGATGTTCGCCCGGGCCGCCGAGATCGCCGCCGGCACCGGCGGCTCGGTGGCGGCGGTCGCCGACCCGGTGGTCGCGGTCACCGGCGCCGACGTCGTGGTCACCGACACCTGGGTCTCCATGGGCAAGGAGGAGGAGGCCGAGGCACGGGCGGCGGTGTTCGCGCCGTGGTCGCTGACGACGACGCTGCTGGCGCACGCGCGACCCGACGCCGTGGCGCTGCACTGCCTGCCGGCCTACCGCGGCAAGGAGATCGACGCCGAGGTGCTCGAGGGACCGCAGAGCGTGGTCTGGGACGAGGCGGAGAACCGGCGCCACGCCCAGAAGGCCGTCCTGGCCTTCCTGCTCGACCCCTCGCTCGCGCAGGACCCGACGGCGGGGGAGAGGTGAGCCTGATGACCGAGTCGGTCCTGCGGCCCGCGACCAAGAACGCGCGCCACCAGCTGATCGTCGAGCTGGTCTCCACCCAGGAGGTCCACTCGCAGGGCGAGCTCGCCGTGCTGCTGGCCGAGAGCGGTGTCCGGGTCACCCAGGCCACGCTCTCGCGCGACCTCGTCGAGCTCGACGCCGTCAAGGTGCGCGCCGCCTCGGGTGCGTTGGTCTACGCCGTGCCAGGTGAGGGCGGCGACCGTCGCCCGGCCCCGCCGGCCGACTCGGCCGCGGCGCGCGCGCGGCTGGCCCGGCTGTGCGCGGAGCTCCTCGTGAGCGCCGACGCGAGCGCCAACCTCGTGGTGCTGCGCACCCCGCCCGGCGCAGCGCAGTTCCTCGGCAGCGCCTTCGACAAGGCCGACTTCCCCGACATCCTCGGCACGATCGCCGGCGACGACACCGTCCTGGTCATCGGTCGCGACCCCGCGGGCGGCGACGACCTGGCCCGACGATTCCTGGCGCTGGCCGAGACCCACGTCCCGCCGGCGCCCTGACCCCCGTCGCACCTCCCCGCACGACCTGACGCCGCGGCGCCCCGCACGGAGCGTGCGCCGCCCCACCAGACTTCCGTCCCGATCCCCAAGGAGCCCCACCGTGAGCAAGGTCCTCACCACCCTGCCGAAGGGCGAGCGCGTCGGCATCGCGTTCTCCGGCGGCCTCGACACCTCCGTCGCCGTCGCGTGGATGCGCGACAAGGGTGCGGTGCCCTGCACCTACACCGCCGACATCGGGCAGTACGACGAGCCCGACATCTCCGGCGTGCCCGACCGTGCCCTGCAGTACGGCGCCGAGATCGCCCGCGCCGTCGACTGCCGCACCCAGCTGGTCGAGGAGGGCTTCGCCGCCATCGCCTGCGGTGCCTTCCACATCCGCTCCGGCGGTCGCACCTACTTCAACACCACCCCGCTCGGCCGCGCCGTCACCGGCACGATGCTGGTGCGCGCCATGCACGAGGACGGCGTCGACATCTGGGGCGACGGGTCGACCTTCAAGGGCAACGACATCGAGCGGTTCTACCGCTACGGGCTGCTGGCCAACCCCGCCCTGCGCATCTACAAGCCCTGGCTCGACGCCGACTTCGTGCACGAGCTGGGCGGGCGCGCCGAGATGAGCCAGTGGCTGACCGAGCACGGTCTGCCCTACCGCGACAGCGCCGAGAAGGCCTACTCCACCGACGCCAACATCTGGGGCGCCACCCACGAGGCCAAGGTGCTCGAGCACCTCGACGCCTCCCTCGAGCTGGTCGAGCCGATCATGGGTGTGAAGTTCTGGGACCCCGCGGTCGACATCGCCACCGAGGACGTCACGATCCGCTTCGACCAGGGCCGCCCCGTGGCGATCAACGGCCAGACCTTCGCCGACCCCGTGGCCCTGGTGCACGAGGCCAACACCGTGGGCGGGCGTCACGGGCTGGGTATGTCGGACCAGATCGAGAACCGCATCATCGAGGCCAAGTCGCGCGGCATCTACGAGGCCCCCGGCATGGCGCTGCTGTGGATCGCCTACGAGCGCCTGCTCAACGCGATCCACAACGAGGACACGGTCGCCAGCTACCACAACGAGGGCCGTCGCCTCGGCCGGCTGCTCTACGAGGGCCGCTGGCTGGACCCCCAGGCGCTGATGCTGAGGGAGTCGATCCAGCGCTGGATCGCCTCGCTGGTCACCGGCGAGGTCACGCTGCGCCTGCGGCGCGGCGAGGACTACACCGTCCTGCGCACCGACGGGCCGGCCTTCTCCTACCACCCCGACAAGCTGTCCATGGAGCGCACCGAGAACGCCGCGTTCGGGCCCACCGACCGCATCGGCCAGCTCACGATGCGCAACCTCGACATCGCCGACTCGCGCGCCAAGCTCGAGCTCTACGCCACCCAGCCCCTCGACCAGGGCCAGGTGCTGGTCGAGAACGGCACTCTCTTCGGCGAGCTCGAGCCGGGCGGCGCGAAGCGCATCGCCACGCGCCCGGCCGGCGAGGGCGACATCGACGACGAGGCGCTCGACCACGCGGCCATGGAGTTCGGCACCGACTGATGGAGCCGATCCTGCGCCGCAGCGCCCGGGTGGTGCCGGTCAGCGCGACGGGCGAGGTCCTGCTGCTGCTCGACCACGACCCCGAGCGTCCCGACGCCCCGCGCTGGGGCACCGTCGGCGGTGGCGTCGACGAGGAGGAGTCCCTCGTCGACGCCGCCCTGCGCGAGCTGCACGAGGAGACCGGGGTCCGGGCGGCGGCGGCCGACCTGGTGGGGCCGTTCCACCACCAGGTGCAGGACTTCTCCTGGCGCGGCACGACCTACCGCGGCGACGCGACCTTCTTCGCCCTCGCCCTCGACCGCGCGCAGGAGGTCGTCCTCGACCACCTCGAGGAGGCCGAGGTCGGCGTCGTCCTCGAGGCGCGCTGGTGGACCCCCGACGACCTGGCCCGCGACGGCCGGCTCGTCTCGCCCGACCTGTGCGACATCATGACCGCGGCCGTCCGGGCCGTCCTGGGAGGAGACCAGTGAGCACCACGAACACCGGCAAGCTGTGGGGGGGCCGCTTCGCCGGCGGCCCGTCGCCGGAGCTGGAGGCGCTGTCGCGCTCCACCCACTTCGACTGGCGACTCACGCCCTACGACCTCGCCGGGTCGCGCGCCCACGCCAACGCGCTGCACCGCGCCGGCCTGCTCACCGAGGCCGACCACGCCGAGCTGCTGCGCGGCCTCGACGCACTGGGGGAGCGGTACGCCGCCGGCACCCTGCGGCCCGACGACTCCGACGAGGACGTGCACGGCGCCCTCGAGCGGCTGCTGCTCCAGGAGGTCGGACCCGACGTCGGCGGACGGCTGCGGGCGGGTCGCAGCCGCAACGACCAGATCGCGACGCTCTTCAAGGTCTTCCTGCGCGACCACTGCCGCGTGGTGGTCGGGCAGGTGCTCGACCTCGTGGACGTGCTGGCGGCCCAGGCCTCCGACCACCTGGCGGGCACGCCCACCGTCATGCCCGGCCGCACCCACCTGCAGCACGCGCAGCCGGTGCTGCTGGCCCACCACCTGATGGCCCACGCCTGGCCCCTGCTGCGCGACGTCGACCGGTTCCTCGACTGGGACGCCCGTGTCGCGGCCGACTCGCCGTACGGCTCGGGGGCTCTCGCGGGCCAGAGCCTGGGGCTCGACCCGGTGGGGGTGAGCGCCGAGCTCGGGTTCACCGGCTCCAGCGCCAACTCCATCGACGGCACCGCCGCGCGAGACTTCGTGGCCGAGTTCGCGTTCGTGTGCGCCCAGGTGGGGATCGACGTCAGCCGCCTGGCCGAGGAGGTCATCCTCTGGTCGACCCGGGAGTTCGGCATCGTCACGCTGCACGACTCCTGGTCGACGGGCTCGAGCATCATGCCGCAGAAGAAGAACCCCGACATCGCCGAGCTGGCCCGTGGCAAGGCCGGGCGGCTCGTCGGCAACCTCTCGGGTCTGCTGGCCACCCTGAAGGCTCTCCCCCTCGCCTACAACCGCGACCTCCAGGAGGACAAGGAGCCGGTCTTCGACTCCGTCGACACCCTCGAGGTGCTGCTCCCGGCCTTCACCGGCATGGTCGCGACCCTGGTCTTCGACCGTGAGCGGCTCGCGGAGCTCGCCCCCCAGGGGTTCTCGTTGGCCACCGACATCGCCGAGTGGCTGGTGCGGGAGAACGTGCCGTTCCGCGTCGCCCACGAGCTCGCGGGCGCGTGCGTGCGCCGGTGCGAGGAGCTGGGCCTGGAGCTGCACGAGCTCACCGACGAGCAGTTCGCGGCGATCTCGCCGGCCCTGACCCCGGGGGTCCGCGACGTGCTCAGCGCCGAGGGCTCCGTCGCCTCCCGCGACGGTCGCGGCGGCACCGCCCCCGTCCGAGTGCGCGAGCAGCTCGACGAGCTCGGTGCGGTCGTGGCCGCGCACCGCGCGCGGCTCGGCTCCTGAGCCGACACACGTGAGCGGCGCGCGTCCCGGGCCCGACGACCTGGCGGCGCTGCTCGCCGCCCCGGTGGAGCGGGTCGCGCCGCTGCTGCTCGGTGCCGTGGTCTCCCACGCCGGGGTGTCGATCCGCCTCACGGAGGTCGAGGCCTACGGCGGCGCCGACGACGCCGGCTCCCACGCCCATCGCGGTCCCACCCGCCGCAACGCCACGATGTTCGGCCCCGCCGGGCGGCTCTACGTCTACCTCTCCTACGGCCTGCACGTGTGCGCCAACGTCGTCACCGGTCCCGAGGGATCGCCCGGTGCCGTGCTGCTACGTGCCGGCGAGGTCGTGGCGGGTGCCGACGAGGCCCGGTCTCGTCGGCGCACCGGCGTCGCCCGCGACCTCGCCCGGGGGCCGGGACGGCTCGGTCAGGCCCTCGGCCTGCGGCTCGACCACGACGGGACGGACCTCCTGGCCCCGAGCACCGTCACCCTGCATCCGGGGGATCCGGTCACCGCCGTGGAGCGCGGGCCACGGGTGGGGCTCCGGGGCGACGCCGAGCGGCCGTGGCGCTTCTGGATCGCGGACGACCCGACCGTCAGCACCTACCGCAAGGCACCCCCGTTGGGGTGTTGACGCCCTGATTTGGCCTCCCCGCAACACGTGTGTAACGTTCTTCTTGTCGCAGCGAGCAGCTGCCACTCGGACCGCGAGGTCACCTCGAGTGGCTGACGCGCGTGCGGCGGCCGGATCTTACGGCAGGGAGTCACTCCGACGGAGTTGACGCGCTGAGGTCGGACCGGTAAGTTTCTGCAGGTTGCCCCGCCGCTTCGACCGGAAGGTCGCAGGACGGTGTGCGTCTGATTCTTGAGAACTCAACAGTGTGTCATAGTCGACGAATTAGTTTGTTATGCCCCGTTGGCT
>NZ_CAKASO010000040.1:0-37560 GCF_916862475.1 Nocardioides sp. Leaf374 | reverse complement strand
TCGGCCCGGACCCGCACCTGTCGGCCGACGCGTGGGCCGACAGGTGCGGGTTTCACCAGCCGGCTGGCGAAACCCGCCGCCCGCCGCCAGCCCTCAGCAGGCGAACCCGGCAGCGCGGAACGCCGCGACCCGGTCGGGCGGGCCGTCGACGGTGACGCCGCGGACCTGGTCGCGCCCCGAGAGCAGCAGGGCCAGCTCGACCGGGGCGCCGGTGACGACGACCGGGTCGGCGCCGGCGCGCAGCGTCGTACGACGCCCGGAGTCGGCGTCGCGGACCTGCACCGGCACACCGGCGGGGCGCACGAGCAGCCGCCCGAGGCCACCGAGGGAGCCCCACACGACGGCGGCGTCGGCGGGCGCCAGGGCGCGCGGCTGCCAGCCGGGCTGCGCGCGCCGGACGTCCTCGTGGTGGATGAGGAACTCCAGGGTGTTCGCCACCCGCTCCACCGGCCGCAGGCGGTACGGCGTCAGCCCGGGGTCGCGCAGCCGCGCGACCAGCTGCGGCAGCGGCCGCCGCCGGGCGCGCGCGACCGCCCGGTCGGCCAGGCCCGCCAGCGGCGGGACGACCGCGCCCAGCGCCGCGACGGGGTCGGTCTCGCGGACCAGGCAGTGGGCGACCAGGTCGGCCACCGCCCACCCCTCGCACAGCGTGGGCGCCTCGGGGCCGAGCTCGAGGGCGAGGTCGCACAGGGCGTGGCGCTCGCGCCGGGCCAGCAGCAGGTCGCTCATGCCCCGAGCCTAGGCAGCGGCACCCACCGCTCGCCCCGGGCCCGGGGGCGACTGGGATTCGGGGCCTGTCGGCGCCCGGGAATAGCGTGCGTGAGGCGGGAGGTTCTCCTGCGGCCCCCGAGCGCTCCCGCAGGTCCTGCGGAGCGCGGGGCCACCCCGGCACCCGAGCGCAGGACGGACGGCACGTGACGCAGACCCAGGAGCGGATCGACCGCGACGCCGCCGAGATGGCCTCGTCGCGGGCCTCCACCACCCGCGACGGGTTCGGCGTGCTGCTCGTGGCCATCAAGCGCGAGCCGTGGATCTTCACGCTCTCCACCCTGGGCAGCGTCCTCTTCGGGGCGCTCACGGTCGCCGACGCGTGGGTGCTCGGCTGGTCGACCGACCACGTGGTGCTGCCGGCCTTCCGCGACGGCGAGATCGACGGCGGCCTGCTGTGGGCGATCCTCGGGCTCTTCGTCGCGGTGGCGATCCTGCGGGCGGTCGGGATCGTCGCGCGCCGCCTCGGCGCCGGGATCATGCAGTACCGCATGCAGGCCCACACCCGCCGTGCGGTGACGCGGCAGTACCTCCAGCTCCCGATGGAGTGGCACCAGCGCCACCCCACCGGCCAGCTGCTCTCCAACGCCAACTCCGACGTCGAGGCCGCGTGGGGCCCGATCGCGCCGCTGCCGATGGCGGTCGGCACCGTGGCGATGATGGTGATCGCGGTGGCCCAGATGCTGGTGGCCGACCTCGTGCTCGCGCTCGTCGGCCTCCTGGTCTTCCCCGCCGTGATCGCGGCCAACCTGGCCTACCAGCGCCTCGCCTCGCCCTTGATGACGCGCGCCCAGCAGCTGCGCGCCGAGGTCAGCGAGATCGCCCACGAGTCCTTCGACGGCGCGATGGTCGTCAAGACCCTGGGCCGCGAGCCCCAGGAGACCGAGCGCTTCGCGGCCAAGGCCCTGGAGCTGCGCGACGTCAACATCCGCGCCGGGCGCATCCGCGCGGCCTTCGACCCGACCCTGGCAGCGCTGCCCAACCTCGGCGTGCTCGTCGTGCTGGCCGTCGGCGTGCAGCGCGTGCTCACCGGGGCCACCGACGCCGGCGACGTGGTCACGGTGGCCTACCTGCTGACCATCGTCTCCTTCCCGATCCGCTCCATCGGCTGGCTGCTCGGGGAGTTCCCCCGCAGCGTGGTCGGCTTCCGTCGGGTCTCCTCGGTGCTCGACGCCACGGGCGAGATGGTCTACGGCGAGCACGCCGTCACGCCCGGGTCCGGCGCCGGCGGCGGCGCCCGCCTCGAGGTCGACGCGCTGGCCTACGCCTACGACCCGGCGCAGCCGCTGCTGCAGGACGTGTCGTTCACCGTGGAGCCCGGCCGCACCGTGGCCCTGGTCGGGGCCACCGCGTCGGGCAAGAGCACCCTCACCTCCCTGGTGACCCGTCTGGTCGACCCCGACGCCGGTCGGGTCCTCCTCGACGGCACCGACGTGCGCGACCTCGCCGCCGGCGAGCTGTCGCGGGCCGTCGCCGTGGTGCCCCAGACCGCCTTCCTCTTCGACGACACGGTGCGCGGCAACGTCGCCCTCGGCGACGACCTCGACGACGAGACCGTCTGGGAGGCGCTGCGCGCGGCGCAGGCCGACGGCTTCGTCGCGGCGCTGCCGCACGGCCTCGACACCCGCCTCGGCGAGCGCGGCACGTCGCTGTCCGGCGGGCAGCGCCAGCGGCTCTCGCTGGCCCGGGCCCTCGTGCGCCGGCCCCGCCTCATGGTGCTCGACGACGCGACCTCCGCGGTCGACCCCGAGGTCGAGGCCCGCATCCTCGCCGCCCTGCGCGACGGCTCCGGGGGCGCGAGCCTCCTCGTCGTCGCCTACCGCAAGGCCACCATCGGCCTGGCCGACGAGGTCGTGCACCTCGAGGGCGGCCGGATCGTGGACCGCGGCACCCACCGCGAGCTCCTGGCCCGCAGCGCCTCCTACGCCCACCTGGTCAACGCCTACGAGACCGAGGACCACACGCCCTCGGCCAGGACCGACCAGCCGACCGACCAGCCGACCGACCAGCCGACCGACGCCACCACCGGAGGCACCCCGTGAGCCGCACCGAGACCGACGCCGCCACCGGCCCCGGCGGTCCCGCGCGCGACGGGCGACCCGGCGCGGCCGGCCGCTCCGACGGGGCCGCCCGTGCCGACGCGCGCGCCGCGACGACCATGGACACCGGCGAGGAGATGAAGGCGCTGGAGACCATCCGGCGCGGCATCCACTTCTCACCCGAGCTCACCGACGGCATCCGCGGCACGCTGCTGCTCGCCGTCCTGGCCTCGGTCGGGCAGGTGATCGTGCCCATCGCGGTGCAGCAGACCCTCGACCGGGGGCTGGGCCGCGCCGGCGGGCCCGACGTGTCCTTCACCGTGTGGATGGGCGTCGCCGCCGCCCTCGCCCTGGTCGTCACCAGCTGGGCCTCCTACGCCATGACGTCGCGGCTGTTCACGACCTCCGAGCGGGGCCTGGCCACGCTGCGGGTCAAGGCCTTCCGTCACGTGCACGACCTGCCCCTGCTGACCCAGAACACCGAGCGACGCGGAGCGCTGGTCTCCCGCGTCACCAGCGACGTCGACCAGGTCAGCCAGTTCCTGGTCTTCGGCGGGCTGCTCTTCGTGGTGAGCGTCGGCCAGGTGCTCATCGCCACCATCGTGATGCTGTTCTACAGCTGGCAGCTGGCGCTGGTCGTGTGGGTCGCCTTCGCGCCCCTCTTCCTCTCGCTGCGCTTCTTCCAGCGCAAGCTCTCCGACGCCTACGGCACCGTGCGCCGCCAGGTCGGCCTGCTGCTCTCGGCCATCGCCGAGCCGGTGGTCGGCGCCGCGGTGGTGCGCTCCTACTCGGTGCAGTCGCGCACCCAGCGCCGCATCGACGAGGCCATCGACGCCCACAAGGCGGCCAGCACCCGCGCCCAGGGCTTCACCGCCGTCTCCTTCTCCCTCGGTGGCATCTCCGCGGGCCTGGCCAACGCCGGCGTGCTCATCGTCGGGATCTGGCTGGGCTTCGCCGACGACATCACCGCCGGCGAGGTGCTCGCCTTCGCCTTCCTCGTCACCCTCTTCGTCGGCCCGGTCCAGCTCGGCACGCAGATCCTCACCGACGCCCAGAACGCCATCGCCGGCTGGCGCCGGGTCATCGGCATCCTCGACACGCCGGCCGACCTGGTCGACCCCGGCGCCGACGGCGTCGCGCTCCCGCGCGGCCCGATCGACGTGCGCTTCGACGACGTCACCTTCGCCTACCCCGGCGGGCAGCCCGTGCTGCGCGACGTCGACCTGGCCCTCGACGCCGGCACCCGCGTGGCGATCGTCGGCGAGACCGGCTCGGGCAAGTCCACCTTCGCCAAGCTGCTGACCCGCCTGATGGACCCCTCCGAGGGCCGGGTGCTCCTCGACGGCGTCGACGTACGCCGGATCGCCGAGGCCTCGCTGCGCAGCAGCGTGGTGCTCGTGCCGCAGGAGGGCTTCCTCTTCGACGACACGCTGCTGGCCAACGTCCGCTACGGCCGTCTCGACGCCACCGAGGCCGACGTGCTCGCGAGCGCCGACGAGCTCGGCCTCGGCGACTGGCTCGCGGGCCTGCCGCAGGGCCTGGCCACCCGGGTCGGGCAGCGCGGCGAGTCGCTGTCGGCCGGGGAGCGCCAGCTGGTGGCGCTGCTGCGGGCCCACCTGGCCGACCCCGACCTGCTGGTGCTCGACGAGGCGACCAGCGCGGTCGACCCCGCCCTGGAGATGCGCATCGGGCGCGCGCTCGAGCGGCTGATGAGCGGTCGCACCTCGGTGACCATCGCCCACCGTCTCTCCACCGCCGAGAACGCCGACGAGGTCGTGGTCGTCGACCGCGGTCGGGTGGTCCAGCGCGGCCCGCACGACCGGCTGGTCACCGAGGCGGGCTCGGTCTACGCCGGGCTGCACGCCTCCTGGGTCGCCCAGCAGGGCGCCTGAGCCCGGGTGGTCGGAGGCCGCACCTCGATGCGGTCCCGCGCCCGCCGCCGGGCGATACTGGGGTGGTGAGCACCCTCGATCCCGCCGTCGCCGCCCGCCTCAAGCGCACCCCCGACGGGCTGGTGCCGGCGGTGGTGCAGCAGCACGACACCGGCGAGGTGCTGATGCTGGGCTGGATGGACGACGAGGCCCTGGCGCGCACGCTGAGCACCGGCCGGGCGACCTACTGGTCGCGCTCCCGGCAGGAGTACTGGGTCAAGGGCGACACCTCCGGGCACCTGCAGTGGGTGCGCGAGGTGCGCCTCGACTGCGACGGCGACACCCTCCTGCTCAAGGTCGACCAGGTCGGCGCCGCCTGCCACACCGGCGACCGCACCTGCTTCGACGCCGACCTGCTGCCCGCCGTCGTGGGTGAGCCCCGTGGCTGAGCCCACCGGCGGGCCCACCGGCGGGCCCACCGGCGCCGGCACCGCCGGGGACGCCGGCCGGAGCGCCGCGACCACGCCGCAGCGCACCCGGGGCCGACGCCTCTTCGCCCCCGTGGTCCTGGCCGGCCTCGCCTCGGCCGGACTCGCGGCCGTGGCGGGAGCCCGGCCGTGGGTGCAGCCCGAGGGCGGGAGCGGGTCCGACGCGGCGATCGGCTACGCCGTCACCGGCACCGACCCGGGGGAGTCGCCGGTGGTGACCTCGCTGGCGCTGGTGCTGCTGGCCTGCTGGGGCGTCGTGCTCGTCGCCCGCGGGCGCGCCCGGCGCGCCGTCGCGGCGCTGGGGGCGCTCGCCTCGCTCGGGGCGGTCGTGGCGGCGGTCTCCGCGTGGCTGACCCTCGACGACGCGGTGGCCGACGCGCTCGGTCCGGCCGGCGGGGGCACCGAGCACACGTGGTGGTCCTACGTCGGCGTCCTGGCCTGCCTCGCCGCGGCCGGCGTGGCGCTGCCCGCCGTACGCCTGGTGCGGGAGTGGCCGGAGATGGGCACGCGCTACGACACCCCCCAGGGCGGCGCCGCCCCGACCCGGGTCTCCACCGAGGACGCCAGCAACCTCGACCTCTGGAAGGCCATCGACGAGGGACGCGACCCGACGGCCTGACCCGACGGCCCGACCCGACGGCCCGACCCGGCGGCCCGGCGTGACGCCGGCCTCGCCGGGCGCGGTGGCGCGGCGAGGCCCCCGACGCCGGTCGGGGACCCGCCCCTACACTGGGCCCGACGTCCTGCGACGAGATCCGACCGCACCCGCCGCACCCCGAGGAGCACCCGCATGTCCAACAACCACGGCAACACCCCCGCAGCCTGGAGCGCGGTCGTGGTGGGTCTCCTCGGCTTCGTCGTCGGCGGGATCGGGCTCATGCTCGACCCGGTCAGCATGACGATCTTCTACGTCGGCCTGGCCATCATCCTGGCCGCGGGCGTCGTCTTCCTCGTCATGGCCAAGATGGGTCTGCACGAGTCATCGCACTGACCGAGGCCGCCGCCCCGACCGGACCGCGCCCGCGGCCCGGTCGCGAGCGTGCCGTCCGGCTCGCGGCCCCACTCGGGACCGCCGCCGGACTGGCCCTGGCGGTCGCCGCGCTGCACGTGCGCGACCCGCACCGCGCCGGCAGCTGGGGGCTGTGCCCCTCGTCGCTGCTGGGGGTCTGGTGCCCCGGGTGCGGGGGGCTGCGCGCGGTCAACGACCTGACCCACGGCGACCTCGCGGCCGCCGCGTCGAGCAACCTGCTCCTCGTGCTGCTCGCCCCGGCGGCGCTCGCGCTCCTGGCCGTGTGGACCGTACGCCGATGGCAGGCGCGCCCGCTGCGGGGCGCGGCGACGGTGCCGGGCTGGTCGGTCGGCGCACTCCTCGCGCTGGTCGCCGCCTTCACCGTGCTGCGCAACCTGCCCGGAGCGTGGCTGGCGCCCTGAGCCCGCCTGCCCCCGCCCCGCCCGGCGGAGCACCCGCCGCCGCACGGGCACCACGACCGGCCACGACCCGCCACGACCGGCCACCACCGGCGGCGCCGCCCGACGCCGCCCGACGACACCCGACGCGGCGCCCCGTGACAGACTCGGGGTGCCGACCCAGACCGACGAAGGACCGCTCATGTCCGTGCTCGACGACATCGTCGACGGCGTGCGCGCCGACCTCGCCGTCCGCGAGGCCGCCACGCCCCTGGCCGACCTGCGCGCCGCCCTGGCCGACGTCGACGCGCCGCGCGACCCGATGCCGCACTTCCGCGCCGCCGGCTCGAGCGTGATCGCCGAGGTCAAGCGCCGCAGCCCCAGCAAGGGGGCGCTCGCCGACATCCCCGACCCCACCGTGCTGGCGCGCCACTACGCCGCCGGGGGAGCGGCCGCGATCAGCGTGCTCACCGAGGAGCGGCGCTTCGGCGGCAGCCTCGCCGACCTGCGGGCGGTGCGCGCGGCGGTCGGGACCCCGCTGCTGCGCAAGGACTTCATCGTCACGACCTACCAGCTCGTCGAGGCCCGCGCGGCCGGCGCCGACCTGGCGCTGCTCATCGTCGCCGCCCTCGACCACGACACGCTGCACCGTCTGCACGACGAGGCGCGCGAGCTGGGCCTCACCGTGCTGGTGGAGGTCCACGACGAGGCCGAGACCGAGCGGGCCGTGGAGCTGGGCGCCGAGCTCGTGGGCGTCAACGCCCGCAACCTCAAGACCCTCCAGATCGACAGCGACACCTTCGGGCGCCTCGCGCCGCTGGTGCCCGACGACCGGGTCCTCGTGGCCGAGTCGGGCATCTTCGGCGTCGAGGACGTCCGCCGCTTCGTCGGCGAGGGGGCCCGTGCGGTCCTCGTCGGCGAGGCCCTCGTCAAGGACGGCGACCCCGAGGCCGCCGTCCACCGCCTGACAGGAGTGATGGCATGACCACGCAGGTGCACCGGCCCACGTCCCACGACGCCGACGAGCGCGGCTGGTTCGGCGACCCCGCCGACGGCGGCTTCGGCGGTCGCTTCATGCCCGAGGCGCTCGTCGCGGCCCTCGACGAGCTCACCGTCGCCTGGCACGAGGCGATGGCCGACCCCACCTTCGTGCGGGAGTTCGACGCGATCCTGCGCGACTACGCCGGCCTGCCCAGCCCGCTCTACTTCGCCGAGCGCCTCAGCGAGAAGGTCGGCGCCCGGATCCTGCTCAAGCGCGAGGACCTCAACCACACCGGCGCCCACAAGATCCGCAACGTGCTGGGCCAGGCCCTGCTCACCAAGCGGATGGGCAAGACCCGCGTCATCGCCGAGACCGGCGCCGGCCAGCACGGCGTGGCCAGCGCGACCGCCGCGGCGTACTTCGGCCTGGACTGCACCGTCTACATGGGCGCCGTCGACACCCGCCGCCAGGCGCTCAACGTCGCGCGGATGCACCTGCTCGGCGCCAAGGTCGTGCCCGTGGAGTCGGGCAGCGCGACGCTGAAGGACGCCATCAACGAGGCCCTGCGCGACTGGGTCGCCAGCGTCGACCACACCGCCTACCTCTTCGGCACCGCCGCGGGGCCGCACCCGTTCCCGAGCATGGTGCGCGACTTCACCCGCGGCATCGGCGACGAGGCCCGTGCCCAGTGCCTGGAGCAGTACGGCGCCCTGCCCGACGCCATCGCGGCCTGCGTGGGCGGCGGCTCCAACGCGATCGGGCTCTTCACCGCCTTCCTCGACGACGACGACGTCGCCATCTACGGCTTCGAGCCCGGCGGCGAGGGCGTCGACACCCCCCGCCACGCCGCGACCATCCACGCCGGCGCCCGCGGCGTCCTCCACGGCGCGCGCACCTACGTGCTCCAGGACGACGACGGCCAGACCGTCGAGTCGCATTCCATCTCCGCCGGCCTGGACTACCCCGGCGTGGGCCCGCAGCACGCCCACCTCTCGGCGACGGGACGCGCGACCTACCTCCCGGTCACCGACGACGAGGCGATGCAGGCCATGGCCCTCCTCAGCCGCACCGAGGGCATCATCCCCGCCATCGAGACCGCCCACGCGGTGGCGGGCGCGATCCGCGTCGCCGAGCGGCTGGCGGCCGAGAAGGGACCCGAGGCCACCGTGCTGATCAACCTCTCGGGGCGCGGCGACAAGGACATGGGCACCGCGATCGAGTACTTCGGCCTCGGGGACCCCGAGCAGGTCGCGGCCCACCCCGTCGGCGGCTCGGCGGCCCACGCCGAGGGCCACGGCAGCGGCGAGGGGGAGCAGAAGTGAGCACGCCCGGCCCCTCCGCCGCGACCCCGGGAGCCGGCTCCGGCCCCCGGGTCGACGCACCCCCCACCACGGCCCGCGCGGCCGACGCCGCGGCCGCGGTCACCGGGTCGGGCGCTCCGGCCGGCACCACGGCCGGCTCCGCCTTCGCCGCGGCCCGCGCCGAGGGGCGCGCCGCCCTCGTGGGCTACCTGCCCGCCGGCTTCCCCGACGTGGCCGGCGGCATCGAGGCCCTGCGGGTCATGGTCGACTCCGGCTGCGACGTCATCGAGGTCGGCGCGCCCTACACCGACCCGGTCATGGACGGCCCCACCATCCAGGCCGCGGCCCAGCAGGCGCTCGAGCGCGGCTACCGCACCAGCGACGTCCTGCGCACGGTCGAGGCCGTCGCCGCCACCGGCGTGCCGACCGTGGTGATGACGTACTGGAACCCCGTCGAGCGCTACGGCGTGCCGCGCTTCGCCGCCGACCTCGCCTCGGCCGGCGGGGCCGGGCTGATCACCCCCGACCTCACCCCCGACTTCGCCCCGGAGTGGATCGCCGCCGCCGACCAGCACGGTCTCGACAAGGTCTTCCTCGTGGCGCCGTCGTCGACCGACGAGCGCATCGCGATGACCACCGCGGCGTGCCGCGGCTTCGTCTACGCCACCGCCGTCATGGGCGTGACCGGGGCCCGTACCACCACGAGCGACCTGGCCGGCCCCCTCGTGTCGCGCGCGCGCTCCCTGGCCCCCGAGGGCCTCCCGGTCGGCGTCGGCCTCGGCGTCGGCAGCGGCGACCAGGCCGCCGAGGTCGCCTCCTACGCCGACGGCGTCATCGTCGGCTCGGCGTTCGTGCGCACGCTGCTCGACCACCCCGACGACCGCGCGGCCGGCCTGCGGGCGCTGGCCGCCCTCACCGAGGACCTGGCCGGGGGAGTGCGTCGTGGTCGCTGACCTCCTGCCGCAGCTCGCGGCCACCGGCGTGCCGTGGTCGATCCCGAGCCCGGCCGACGGCACCTGGGACCTCGGCCCGGTGCCGATCCGGGGCTACGCCCTGTCGATCATCCTCGGCATCGTCGCCGCGATCTGGATCGGCGAGCGCCGCTGGGTGGCCCGCGGCGGGCGCCCGGGCGAGGTCCAGGACCTCGCGATCTGGGCCGTGCCCTTCGGGCTCGTCGGGGGCCGGCTCTACCACGTCGCCACCGACAGCGGGCTCTACTTCGGCGAGGGCCGCGACCCGTGGGCCGCGCTCTACATCTGGAACGGCGGCCTGGGCGTGTGGGGCGCGGTGGCCCTGGGCGCGGTCGGCGCCGTGATCGGCGCCCGCGTCGCCGGCATCCGGCTGCTGCCCGTGCTCGACGCCATGGCCCCCGGGGTGCTGGTGGCCCAGGCCCTCGGCCGCTGGGGCAACTGGTTCAACCAGGAGCTGTTCGGCGGACCGACCGACCTGCCCTGGGCGCTGCGGGTCAGCGACGACGTCGCCGCCGCCGCCGGCTACGCGCCAGGCACCACCTTCCACCCCACGTTCCTCTACGAGTTCGTCTGGAACCTGCTGGCCTTCGCGCTCGTCATCTGGGCCGACCGCCGCTTCCGGCTCGGCCACGGCCGGGTGGTCGCCCTCTACGTCATGGCCTACACCGCCGGGCGCGGCTGGATCGAGATGCTGCGCATCGACGACGTCGAGCTCTCTGACGTGGGCGGCCTGCGCTTCAACGTCTGGGTCTCGATCGTGCTCTTCGTCCTCGCGCTGGCCTACTTCGTGCTCAGCGCCCGGCGTCACCGGGGACGCGAGGAGGAGGTCTACCTCGACGGCCGCGGTCCGGACGCCACCGCCGCCACCGGCACCGACACCGCCACCGGCACCGGCAGGTCCGGCCCCGCCGGCCCGGCGGGGGAGGCCCCCGGCACCCGGGTCGACGACCCGCCGGGCGCCCGCTGACCCGTCTCACCTGACGTACGCCGCAGCGCTGCCGGCCGGGTGCCGCGAAACGCAGTGGTAACCTGAGGCTGCCGCGAGGGCCAGCGTCGTCCCCTCCACCGCGGTGCCTGGAGCCTCGTAGGATCACCGTGCCGGCCTCGCCCGGCGCGACCCTCGCTCGACACCCGCTCCACCCCCTGCCCCACCCCCGGCCGCCTCCTCAGCCCCACCACCTCGGACCTTCCCGGCCCGGTGTGCGTCGAGGAGCCCGGCTCAGACGACGACGGGAGAACGACCGGTGCCCTACCAGCACGCATTCCCGCCGCCCCAAGGGCTCTACGACCCCGCGCACGAGCACGACGCGTGCGGTGTGGCTTTCGTGGCAACCCTGACCGGCGTCGCCAGCCATGACATCGTCCGCAAGGGCATCATCGCCCTGCTGAACCTCGACCACCGTGGTGCCGCCGGTGCCGAGCCGAACTCCGGCGACGGTGCGGGCATCCTGATCCAGGTGCCCGACGCGTTCCTGCGCGAGGTGGTCGACTTCGAGCTGCCGCCGCAGCACGCCTACGCCGTCGGCACGGCCTTCCTGCAGGGTGACGGCGACCAGGTCGCGGCCACCCGCGCCGCGATCGAGGCCATCGCCGCCGAGGAGGGCCTCGACGTCCTCGGCTGGCGCGACGTGCCGGTCGACCCCAGCTCGCTGGGCTCCACCGCCCGCGGGGTCATGCCGACCTTCGCGCAGCTCTTCGTGGCCGGTGCCGGCGCCCGCGTGACCGGCATGGGCCTGGAGCGCCTCGCCTTCGTGCTGCGCAAGCGCGCCGAGCACGAGACCGACGTCTACTTCCCGTCGCTGTCCTCGCGCACGCTGGCCTACAAGGGCATGCTCACCCCGGCGCAGCTCGACGAGGTCTACCCCGACCTCAAGGACGAGCGCGTCGCCTCGGCGATGGCCGTGGTGCACTCGCGCTTCTCCACCAACACCTTCCCGAGCTGGCCGCTGTCGCACCCGTTCCGGTTCATCGCCCACAACGGCGAGATCAACACCGTGATGGGTAACCGCAACTGGATGCGCGCGCGCGAGGCCCTGCTGTCCTCCGACCTCATCCCGGGCGACCTCGAGCGGCTCTACCCGATCTGCACGCCGGGCGCCTCCGACTCCGCGTCGTTCGACGAGGTGCTCGAGCTGCTGCACATGGGCGGCCGTTCGCTGCCCCACTCGGTGCTGATGATGATCCCGGAGGCGTGGGAGAACCACACCGAGATGGACGAGGCGCGCCGCGCCTTCTACTCCTTCCACTCCAACATGATGGAGCCGTGGGACGGGCCCGCCTGCGTCGTCTTCACCGACGGCTCGCAGATCGGCGCGGTGCTCGACCGCAACGGCCTGCGCCCCTCGCGCTACTGGGTCACCGACGACGGCCTGGTCGTCCTGGCCTCCGAGGTCGGCGTGCTCGACCTCGACCCCGCCTCGATCGTGCGCAAGGGCCGGCTCCAGCCGGGCCGGATGTTCCTCGTCGACACCGACGAGCACCGCATCATCGAGGACGAGGAGATCAAGGCCGAGCTCGCCGCCGAGCACCCCTACGACGAGTGGCTCCACGCCGGCCTCATCCACCTCGACGACATCCCCGAGCGCGAGCACGTCGTGCACACGCATGCCTCGGTGACGCGTCGCCAGCAGGTCTTCGGCTACACCGAGGAGCAGCTGCGCGTGCTGCTGACCCCGATGGCCAACACCGGCGCCGAGCCGATCGGCTCCATGGGCACCGACACGCCCATCGCGGCGCTGAGCGAGAAGCCGCGGCTGCTCTTCGACTACTTCGCGCAGCTCTTCGCGCAGGTCACCAACCCGCCGCTCGACGCGATCCGCGAGGAGCTCGTCACCTCCCTCAACGGCACCATCGGCCCGGAGTCGAACCTCCTCGACCCCACGCCGGCCTCCTGCCGGCAGGTCGTGCTGCCCTTCCCGGTCATCTCCAACGACGACCTGGCCAAGATCCGTCACATCAACCGTGACGGCGACATGCCGGGTTTCATCACCCACGTCTCCCGCGGCCTCTACGAGGTCGAGGGCGGCGGCGCGGCGATGGCCGCGCGGATCGAGGAGATCTGCCAGGAGGTGAGCACCGCGATCGCCGACGGCGCCCGCATCATCGTGCTCTCCGACCGCCACTCCACCGCCGAGCTCGCGCCGATCCCGTCGCTGCTGCTCACCGGTGCGGTCCACCACCACCTGGTGCGCGAGAAGACCCGCACCCAGGTCGGCCTGCTCGTCGAGGCCGGCGACGTCCGCGAGGTCCACCACGTGGCGCTCCTGGTCGGCTACGGCGCGGCCGCGGTCAACCCCTACCTGGCCATGGAGTCGGTCG
Organism: Nocardioides sp. Leaf374; assembly: GCF_916862475.1. Taxonomy (NCBI): domain Bacteria; kingdom Bacillati; phylum Actinomycetota; class Actinomycetes; order Propionibacteriales; family Nocardioidaceae; genus Nocardioides; species Nocardioides sp. Leaf374. The sequence goes on along the minus strand of NZ_CAKASO010000040.1, from coordinate 24,415 downwards.
AGGACCTCGCCCGCGAGGGCTACTACGTCACCGCCGACCCCGAGAAGGCCATGGCCAACCTGGTCAAGGCCCTCGGCAAGGGCGTGCTCAAGGTGATGTCGAAGATGGGCGTCTCCACCGTCGCCTCCTACACCGGCGCGCAGATCTTCGAGGCCGTCGGGCTCTCGCAGGCCGTGGTCGACAAGTACTTCACCGGCACGACCTCCAAGCTCGGCGGCATCGAGCTGGACACCATCGCCGAGGAGGTCGCGCGCCGGCACGCCACGGCGTACCCGCGCGGCGGCATCCTCCAGGCCCACCGCGAGCTGGAGACCGGCGGTGAGTACCAGTGGCGCCGCGACGGCGAGCCGCACCTGTTCGACCCCGAGACGGTCTTCCGCCTCCAGCACTCCACGCGCGCCGGCCGCTACGACGTCTTCAAGCAGTACACCCAGCGCGTCGACGAGCAGGCCGAGCGCCTGATGACGCTGCGCGGGCTGTTCCGCTTCAAGGACGGCGGGGCCACCGGACGCACCCCGGTGCCGATCGAGGAGGTCGAGCCGGTCTCGGAGATCGTCAAGCGCTTCTCCACCGGCGCGATGTCCTACGGCTCGATCAGCGGGGAGGCCCACGAGACCCTCGCCATCGCGATGAACCGCCTCGGCGGCAAGTCCAACACCGGCGAGGGCGGCGAGGACCCCGAGCGCCTCTACGACCCCGAGCGCCGCAGCTCGATCAAGCAGGTCGCCAGCGGCCGCTTCGGCGTGACCTCGGAGTACCTCACCAACGCCGACGACATCCAGATCAAGATGGCGCAGGGCGCGAAGCCCGGCGAGGGCGGGCAGCTGCCCGGCCACAAGGTCTACCCGTGGGTGGCCAAGACCCGCTACTCCACGCCGGGCGTGGGCCTCATCAGCCCGCCGCCGCACCACGACATCTACTCCATCGAGGACCTCGCCCAGCTGATCCACGACCTGAAGAACGCCAACCCGCAGGCGCGGGTGCACGTGAAGCTGGTCTCCGAGGTCGGCGTCGGCACGGTCGCGACGGGGGTGTCGAAGGCGCACGCCGACGTGGTGCTCATCTCCGGCCACGACGGCGGCACCGGCGCCTCGCCGCTGACCTCGCTCAAGCACGCCGGCGGTCCCTGGGAGCTCGGCCTGGCCGAGACCCAGCAGACCCTGCTGCTCAACGGTCTGCGCGACCGGATCGTCGTGCAGACCGACGGGCAGCTCAAGACCGGTCGCGACGTGGTCATCGCCGCCCTGCTGGGCGCCGAGGAGTACGGCTTCGCCACCGCGCCGCTGGTGGTCTCGGGCTGCATCATGATGCGGGTCTGCCACCTCGACACCTGCCCGGTCGGCGTCGCGACGCAGAACCCCGTGCTGCGCGAGCGCTTCTCGGGCAAGCCGGAGTTCGTGGTGACCTTCTTCGAGTACATCGCCGAGGAGGTGCGCGAGATCCTCGCCGAGCTGGGCTTCCGCTCGCTCGACGAGGCCATCGGCCAGGTCGCCACGCTCGACGTCGAGCAGGCGGTGGAGCACTGGAAGGCCTCGGGTCTCGACCTGGCGCCGATCCTCCACGTGCCCGAGCTGCCCGAGGGCGCCGCGCTGCGCAACACCACCGGTCAGGACCACGGCCTCGACAAGGCGCTCGACGTCATCGAGCTGCTGCCGCTGGCCGAGCCGGCGCTGGAGCGCGGCGAGCCCGTGCGCGCCCAGGTCACGATCCGCAACGTCAACCGCACCGTCGGCACGATCCTGGGCCACGAGGTCACCAAGCGCCACGGTGGCGAGGGGCTGCCCGACGGCACGATCGACCTGACCTTCCTGGGGTCGGCCGGCCAGTCCTTCGGCGCGTTCCTGCCCCGCGGGGTCACGCTGCGGCTGGAGGGCGACGCCAACGACTACGTCGGCAAGGGCCTCTCCGGCGGGCGGATCGTGGTGCGGCCCGACCGCGCGGCGACCTTCCGCTCGCAGGAGCAGATCATCGCCGGCAACACGATCGCCTACGGCGCCACCTCGGGCCAGGTCTACATCCGCGGCGGCGTCGGCGAGCGCTTCGCCGTGCGCAACTCGGGGGCCTGGCTGGTCACCGAGGGCGTGGGCGACCACGCCTGCGAGTACATGACCGGAGGGCGCGTGGCCGTGCTGGGCAAGACCGGGCGCAACTTCGCCGCCGGCATGTCCGGCGGCGTGGCCTGGGTGCTCGACCTCAAGGACTTCCGGGTCAACAAGGAGCTCGTGGAGCTCGGCCCGGTGACCGACGAGGCGGCCGCGGAGCTGCACGAGATGGTCCGCGCCCACCACGAGGAGACCGGGTCGGAGGTGGCCGAGGAGCTGCTCGCCGACTGGGAGACCTCCCTGACCCGCTTCACCGAGGTCATGCCGCGCGACTACCGGATCGTCCTGGAGGCCAAGGCGAAGGCCGAGGCCGACGGGCTCGACGAGAACGACACCGCCAACGCGATGATGGAGGCCCTCCATGGCTGACCCGAAGGGATTCCTCAAGGAGGGGCGCAAGGTCGCGGAGCGACGCCCCGTCGAGGAGCGTGTGCACGACTGGAACGAGGTCTACCCCGACGGGATCGGCCGTGCGCTGCTGCCGATCATCACGCCCCAGGCCGGACGCTGCATGGACTGCGGCATCCCGTTCTGCCACCAGGGCTGCCCGCTGGGCAACATCATCCCGGAGTGGAACGACCTGGTCTGGCGCGACGACTGGGAGGGCGCCATCGAGCGTCTCCACGCGACCAACAACTTCCCGGAGTTCACCGGTCGCCTCTGCCCGGCTCCCTGCGAGACCGCCTGCGTGCTGGGCATCAACCAGGACCCCGTGACGATCAAGAACGTCGAGGTCTCGATCATCGACAAGGCCTGGGAGTCGGGCTTCGTGCGGCCCCAGCCCCCGGAGTGGCTCTCGGGCCGCACGGTCGCGGTCGTCGGCTCGGGCCCCGCAGGCCTGGCCGCCGCCCAGCAGCTCACCCGGGCCGGCCACACGGTCGCGGTCTACGAACGCGCCGACAAGATCGGCGGGCTGCTGCGCTACGGCATCCCCGAGTTCAAGATGGAGAAGAAGCACCTCGACCGTCGCCTCGACCAGATGCGGCGCGAGGGCACCGTCTTCCGCCCCGGGGTCGACGTGGGCGGCGAGCTCACCGGCGAGAAGCTCAAGGACCGCTACGACGCGGTCGTGCTCGCGATGGGCTCGACCACCGCGCGCGAGCTCGACGTGCCGGGCCGCGACCTCGACGGCATCCACCAGGCCATGGACTTCCTGCCCCAGGCCAACCGGGCCGCGCTGGGGGAGCAGGTCGAGGGCCAGGTCACCGCGACCGACAAGCACGTCGTCATCATCGGCGGCGGCGACACCGGCGCCGACTGCCTCGGCACCTCGACGCGCCACGGCGCCGCCTCGATCACGCAGCTGGAGATCATGCCGGAGCCCCCGGGGGCACGGCCGAGCGGCCAGCCGTGGCCGACCTACCCGATGACGTTCAAGGTGTCCTCGGCCCACGAGGAGGCCGGCGAACGGGTCTACTCGGTCTCCACGAAGCGCTTCGTCGGCACCGAGGGGCGCGTCACCGGCCTGGTGCTGGTCGACGTCGTCTTCGAGGGCGGCAAGCTCACCGAGATCGAGGGCACCGAGCGCGAGATCCCGGCCGACCTGGTGCTCTTCGCGATGGGCTTCACCGGCCCGGAGACCGCCGGCCTCGTCGAGCAGCTGGGCGTCGACCTCGACCAGCGCGGCAACGTCGCGCGCGACGCGTCGTACATGTCCTCGGTGCCGGGGGTCTTCGTGGCCGGCGACGCCGGTCGCGGCCAGTCGCTCATCGTGTGGGCCATCGCGGAGGGCCGCGCGGCCGCCTCGAAGGTCGACGAGTTCCTGACCGGCTCGACCACGCTGCCGGCCCCGGTGAAGCCCACCGACCGGCCACTGACGGTCTGACCACCGCCGCTGCGCGCGACACGCCGGCGGGAGCCCCTCGAGCGAGGGACTCCCGCCGGTTTTGTCCTTGGAAAGTGTTGGAACGTTCCAAGACAGCGCTAGGGTGAGGGACGTGCGTAGAGCCAAGATCGTCTGCACCCTGGGTCCCGCGACCTCGTCGCCGAGGCGCATCCGTGAGCTGGTGTACGCCGGCATGGACGTCGCCCGGCTGAACATGAGCCACGGCAGCCACGCCGACCACGCGGAGAGCTACCGCCTGGTCCGCGAGGCCTCCGACGCCAGCGGCCACGGGGTCGGCATCTTCGCCGACCTGCAGGGCCCCAAGATCCGCCTGGAGCGCTTCGCCGACGGGCCGGTCGTGCTGCGACGCGGTCAGGTCTGGACGATCACGACCCGCGACGTGCCCGGCGACATCGAGAGCTGCGGCACGACCTACAAGGGCCTGCCGGGCGACGTCGGTGTGGGCGACCCGATCCTCATCGACGACGGCAAGATCCGGCTGCGGGTCACCGGCGTCGACGACACCGACGTGACCACGGAGGTGCTGGTCGGCGGCAAGGTCTCCGACAACAAGGGCATCAACCTGCCCGGCGTCGCGGTCTCGGTGCCGGCGCTGTCGGAGAAGGACGTCGAGGACCTGCGCTTCGCGCTGTCGCTCTCGGTCGACTTCATCGCGCTGTCCTTCGTGCGCGACGCCCAGGACGCCGAGGACGTGCGGGCCATCATGCGCGAGGAGGGCGTCATGGTGCCCGTCATCGCCAAGATCGAGAAGCCGCAGGCCATCGAGAACCTCGACGAGGTCGTCGCGGCCTTCGACGGCATCATGGTCGCCCGCGGCGACCTGGCCGTGGAGTGCCCGCTCGAGGACGTGCCGTTCCTGCAGAAGCAGATCATCCAGAAGGCCCGGCTCAACGCGAAGCCGGTCATCGTGGCGACCCAGATGCTTGAGTCGATGATCTCCAGCCCCTCGCCCACGCGGGCCGAGGCCTCCGACGTCGCCAACGCGGTGCTCGACGGCTCCGACGCCGTCATGCTGTCGGGGGAGACCGGGGTGGGGGAGTACCCCGTCGTCACCGTCGAGACGATGGGCCGCATCATCTCCTCCACCGAGCGCCAGGCCCTCTCGGCCGGCGCCGTCGCCGGGGTCCGTGAGATCGACTGGGACCCCCACACCAACGGCGGCGTGATCGCCAAGGCGGCCGCCGAGGTCGCCGAGCGCGTGGGCGCCAAGTACGTCGTGGCCTTCACCCAGTCCGGTGACTCCGCCCGGCGGATGTCGCGGCTGCGCGGCCCGATCCCGATCCTGGCCTTCACCCCCGAGGCGGTCGTGCGCTCGCAGCTCTCGCTGAGCTGGGGTGTGGAGACCTTCAAGACCGCGCCCGTCGAGCACACCGACGAGATGGTGCGCCAGGTCGACGAGCAGCTGCTGCGCATCGGCCGCGTGCAGGAGGGCGACCTGGTGGTGATCATCGCCGGTGCGCCCCCCGGCATCCCGGGGTCGACCAACGCGCTGCGCATCCACCGGATGGGCGACGCGATCAACGAGGTCGCCCCGGCCTACCGTCGCCCGGAGGCCTGAGGCGGGTCCTGCGGACCTCTCGGGCAGAGGATCAGCCCTTGAGCCCCACCAGCGCGTCGAGGCGGGCCACGCCGGCGCGCGTGGAGACGCTGATGGTGCGGTACGCCGACTGCCGCCAGGCCACCTCCACCAGGTCGAGGGCCCAGCAGCACAGGCCACGGATGTCGGCCGAGGCGTTCACGAACTGCCAGCGGGGGTAGCCGTAGCGGCGCACCGTGCCGTCACGCAGCCGCCGCGACGTCCAGTTGGCGCTGCGTGAGCCGTCGGAGTGGAACAGCCCGCGCAGGAAGGCGGCGGGGTGCGCCTCGACCGCCGCGCGCTGCCAGGCCTCGAGCACGATCGGCCGCTCGTGCTTGCGGCCGGGCCCGTGCTGGGGGAACAGGCAGGGCCAGTGGCGCCAGTTGACGTGGACCACCGTCGTTCCGGGTGCGGACACCCGGAACACCCGGGCCCCCGGGCGGACCTGCGCGACCACGGTGGCCACGTCCTCCACGATGCCGGGCAGGGAGGCATCACAGGCGACCCGCAGCGACACGGTGCGCCTCTGCTGCGAGACGCAGCCGTCGCCGAGGTAGTAGCCGAGGAGGACGGCGTAGGGCTCAGCCGCCAGCGGAGCCTCGCCACACGTCGGGCAGTCGACGTCGCGTCGGCGGTGCCGTTCCTCCCGCCAGCGCCCGAGCCGCCAGTCGCGGACGGTCGTGCGGGCCACACCGAGGCGGCGCCCGATCTCGCTGTCGCTGGCGCCACCCTCGTGCTCCCGCCGGGCGGCGGCGACCAGGTCGTCGGGGTGCATGGCCCCACGGTCCCCTCACGCACCGACATCCCGGGGGAGCCGGACGGGTGCCCCGGGTGGGATTCGAACCCACACTGCATGGTGTTTGAGACCATCGCCTCTGCCGTTGGGCTACCGGGGCCACGACGCGCGCAGACGCTACCCGACGGTGCTCCGGGCTCGACAGTCGACAAAAGTCGACCAGATAACTACAGTTTGAGTCATGGCGAGGGCAGTGATCGGCAGGGGCGGCCACTGGGCGCCGTGGCGGTGGGCGCGCGCCAGCCACGAGCGCGCGGTGCGCAACGCCCGCGAGGGTGCCACCGACGCCGCCCGTCGTCGCCTCGAGCGGGCCGAGGTCGAGCTCTTCCTCGCGACGCCCCGCACGGCGCGGCGCGCACAGCACCCGGCCTGACGACCGCCGCGCCACCTCCCGACGCCCTCCTGACGCTCCGACCGGGGAGGGCCACGCGCAGGGCCCGCCGGTCGGCGCCTCGCGGTCTCGCGCTCGGCCGCGGCGCGGCGGGCGATAGCCTGTCGCCGTGACCGACGCCCCCGCCCCCGCCGCGCCCAGCACCCGGACGGTCGTGATCGCCGAGGACGAGGTGCTCATCCGCATGGACCTCGCCGAGATGCTCACCGAGGAGGGCTGGTCGGTGGTGGGGCAGGCCGGCGACGGGGCCAAGGCCATCGAGCTGGCCGAGCAGCTGCGCCCCGACCTGGTCATCCTCGACGTGAAGATGCCGGTGCTCGACGGCATCGCCGCCGCCGAGTCCATCGCCGGTCAGCGGCTCGCGCCGGTCGTCATCCTCACCGCCTTCTCCCAGCGCGAGCTGGTCGAGCGGGCCCGCGACGCCGGTGCCATGGCCTACCTGGTGAAGCCCTTCACCCAGAGCGACCTGGTGCCGGCCATCGAGATGGCGGTCAGCCGCTTCGCCGAGGTGCAGCAGCTGGAGACCGAGGTCGCCGACCTCACCGAGCGGCTCGAGACCCGCAAGGCCGTCGACCGGGCCAAGGGCATCCTCCAGGAGCAGCTGAAGGTCTCCGAGCCCGAGGCCTTCCGCTGGATCCAGAAGACCGCGATGGACCTGCGGCTCTCGATGCGCCAGGTGGCCGAGGGGGTCGTCACCCACGGCCCCGGCATCGCCTCCGGCCCCGGTTCCTGACCGCGGCGCCGGGCGGCGCCCGTCGGTCCCCGGACGTCCCGCGCCCGTCTGCGCCCGGGTCGGGGGCGCCCGCGTGCCCGGGTGCCTGCATCAGGGTTGTCACCGTTTGGTGTCGGTCCGTCACAGAGCCCTTGCGCGACCCCCGCCGACCCCTACACTCCTCGCAGCCCTCGCCGGAAGTGCGTGGAACGACAGGAGTTGTGTGTGGCTTCGCGATTGATGGCGCTCCTCGCGCTCGTGGCGGCCTCGCTGGTGGCGGTCCTGCTGCCACTGGCCGCCCACGCCGGGACGACGAGCCCCAGCCCCAGCCCGTCCAGCAGTCCGTCGGCGGAGTCCTCGGCCTCTCCCGGGGCGTCGCCCTCGGGTGACGCCGGCGCCCCGCAGCCGACGATCGGTCCTGACGAGACCGGCATCAACGTCCTCCTCACCGACAGCTCCGACCTCGACGCCGAGGGCAACGGCACGCCGATCCCCGACGTCGGCCTGACCGTCACCGACGAGTCCGACCAGGAGGTCGGCGAGGGCGTCACCGACGCCGAGGGACGCGCCATCATCGCCGTCCCGTCGAAGGGCACCTACACCGTGACCCTCGACGAGGCGACGCTGCCGGAGGGGGTGGAGCTCGACTCCGACACGCCCTCCTCGGTGACCGTCGTCGCGCGTCTCGACGGCCCCAACAACTTCGGCGCCTTCCCGATCGGCGTCGTCGCGGCCGACACCGCGACCTTCGCCGACAAGCTGGCCGCGGCCCTGGTCTCCGGGGTGAAGTTCGGCCTCATCGTGGCCCTCGCGGCCCTCGGCCTGTCGCTGATCTTCGGCGCCACCGGCCTGACGAACTTCTCCCACGGCGAGCTGATCACCCTCGGCGGCATCTCGGCCTACGTCGCCAACCGCACCTTCGGCCTGCCCGTCATCGTGGCCGGCATCGTGGCGGTGGTCGTCTGCGCGGCCTTCGGCTGGGCCCAGGACCGCGCGCTGTGGAGACCGCTGCGCGCCCGCGGCACCGGGCTGATCGCGATGATGATCGTCTCGATCGGGTTCGGCCTCTTCCTGCGCAGCCTCTACCAGTACTTCTTCTCCAGCTCGACCAAGTCGCTCTCGGAGTACACCAGCCAGGCGCGCGAGAGCTACGGGCCGATCGCGCTGGCCGACAAGGAGCTCGCGATCATCCTGATCGCGCTCGTGGCGATCGCCGCGGTCTGCGTGGCGCTCATGCGCACCCGCCTCGGCAAGGCCATGCGCGCGGTCTCCGACAACCCCGCCCTGGCCGCCTCCTCCGGCATGCGCGTCGACGGCGTCATCAGCTACGCCTGGATCCTCGGCACCGCACTGTCCGGGCTGTCGGGCGTGCTGCTGGCCATCAACAGCCAGGTCAACTTCCTGATGGGCTTCAAGCTGCTGCTGCTGGTCTTCGCGGCAGTCACGCTGGGCGGCCTCGGCACCATCTGGGGCGCGCTGTTCGGCTCGATGGTGATCGGCCTGATGGTCGAGGTCGGCCCCCTCTTCGGGGTGCCCTCGTCGATCAAGGAGGTCGGCGCCCTCGTCGTGCTCATCCTCATCCTGCTGATCAGACCCCAAGGCATCCTGGGTCGTCGCGAGCGGATCGGTTAAGGACCCCGACATGGACTTCACAGACATCTTCTCGACGGCCCTGACCCAGGCCCTGGGTCCCAACGCCATCGTCTACGCCCTGGCCGCGATCGGCCTCAACATCCACTTCGGCTACACCGGCCTGCTCAACTTCGGTCAGGCCGGCTTCATGGCCGTGGGTGCCTACGGCCTCGCCGTCACCGTGGTCGTGGCCGGGCTGCCCTTCGGCGTGGGCCTGGTCATGGCCTTCGCCGCCCCGCTGCTGCTCGCCGTGCTGCTCGGGTTCCCGACCCTGCGGCTGCGGGCCGACTACCTCGCCATCGCCACCATCGCGACGGCGGAGATCCTGCGCCTGGTCTTCGGCTCGGTGGAGATGAAGGACTACTTCGGTGGCTCCAACGGGCTCACCGGATACTCCAGCGTCTACAAGGACCTCAACCCCTACTCCGAGGGCATCGACTGGGGCATCGTGCGCTACAGCCGTGACGACCTCTGGTCGGTCACGGTGGGCTGGGTCCTCGTGGCCCTCGGCTGCCTCATCGTGTTCACGCTGATGCGCAGCCCGTGGGGTCGCGTGCTCCGCTCGATCCGCGAGGACGAGGACGCCGTGCGCTCGCTGGGCAAGAACGTCTTCGCCTACAAGATGCAGGCGCTCATCCTGGGCGGCATGTTCGGTGGCCTGGCCGGTCTGTTCCTGGCCCTGAAGCAGTCCTCGGTCGTGCCGAGCGACTACTCCACCAACATCACCTTCTACGCCTACACCGCGCTGCTGCTCGGTGGTGCGGCCCGGGTGCTCGGTCCCGTGGTGGGCGCGATCATCTTCTGGTTCCTGCTGTCCGGCCTCGGCTCGTTCTTCGGCCAGGCCACCTCGGGCGTCGACCCGCTGATCCCCAGCTGGATCATGGACGACACCCAGTCCAGCCTCGTCCGCTTCATCATCACCGGACTGGCACTGATGCTGCTGATGATCTACCGACCACAGGGGATCTTCGGTGACCGGAGGGAGATCGCGATCGATGGACGCTGACTCGACAGGGCGCGCCGGCCTCGCCGGCGTCCCCACCGACCCCGGGGCCCGCAAGCCCGACCCGCTGATCGTCGGCGACAACATCTCCCGCGCCTTCGGCGGCCTCAAGGCCGTCGACGTGGAGCACCTGGAGATCCAGCGCGGTGTCATCACCGCGCTGATCGGGCCCAACGGCGCCGGCAAGACCACGCTGTTCAACCTGCTCACCGGCTTCGACACCCCCGACACGGGCGACTGGAGCTTCAACGGCAAGCCCCTCAGCGGGGTCGCGGCCTACAAGGTCGCCCGCCGCGGCATGGTGCGCACCTTCCAGCTGACGAAGGTGCTCTCCAAGCTGACCGTCATCGAGAACATGCGCCTGGGGGCGACCGGCCAGCGCGGCGAGCGCTTCTGGTCGGCCCCCTTCAAGTCCCTGTGGTCCTCGCAGGAGGACGAGATCACGCGTCGTGCCGACGAGCTGCTGGTGCGCTTCAAGCTCGACGCCAAGCGCGAGGACTTCGCCGGCTCGCTCTCGGGCGGTCAGCGCAAGCTCCTCGAGATGGCGCGCGCGCTGATGGTCGACCCGGAGCTGATCATGCTCGACGAGCCGATGGCGGGTGTGAACCCGGCGCTCAAGCAGTCGCTGCTCGGCCACGTGCAGTCGCTGCGCGACGAGGGCCGCACCGTGCTCTTCGTCGAGCACGACATGGACATGGTGCGTCACATCTCCGACTGGGTCATCGTCATGGCGCAGGGCCAGATCGTCGCCGAGGGCACCCCCGCCTCGGTGATGGCCGACCAGCGCGTCATCGACGCCTACCTCGGCGCCCACCACGACACCGACCTCAGCGAGATGGACGAAGAGGCCATCATGGAAGAGGCCATGGCCGAGATCGAGGGGACCAAGGAATGAGCGGCACCACCGAGCCCGACAGCCCCGAGCGCCGCGCCCACGAGGCCGGCGCCGAGGGCGCCGTCCTGCGGGCCGACAACCTGATCGCGGGCTACCTCCCGGGTGTCAACATCCTCAACGGCGCCGACTTCTACTGCCAGCCCGGTGAGCTGGTCGGCATCATCGGACCCAACGGCGCCGGGAAGTCGACGCTGCTCAAGGCGCTCTTCGGCCTGGTCAAGATCCACACCGGCCAGGTCACGCTCAAGGGCGAGGCGATCACCAACAAGCGGGCCGACCAGCTCGTGGCGCAGGGCATCGGCTTCGTGCCGCAGACCAACAACGTCTTCCCGAGCCTCACCATCGAGGAGAACCTCGAGATGGGCTGCTACCAGGCTCCCAAGACGTTCCAGGACCGCTTCGACTTCGTCACCGACCTCTTCCCGACCCTCGGCACCCGGCGCAAGCAGCGCGCGGGCTCGCTGTCGGGCGGCGAGCGTCAGATGGTGGCGATGGGCCGCGCCCTCATGATGGACCCGTCGGTCCTGCTGCTCGACGAGCCGTCGGCGGGTCTGTCGCCGGTGATGCAGGACGAGGTCTTCGTGCAGACCCGCAAGATCAACCAGGCCGGGGTCTCGGTCGTCATGGTCGAGCAGAACGCCCGTCGCTGCCTGCAGATCTGCGACCGCGGCTACGTCCTCGACCAGGGACGCAGCGCCTACACCGGCACGGGCCGCTCGCTGGCCGACGACCCGAAGGTCATCGAGCTCTACCTCGGCACGCTGGGCAAGCAGGCCTCCTGAGCCGGCCCCACCTCGGCTGCGGGAAGCGGTCCCGCTCCTGCGGGAGCAGGAGCGGGACCGCACCCGTGTCGCTGCCGGGTGTCGTCGACAAGGGGCCGGGTCCTCCTTGGCTGCCCCCTCCACGATGGTGGACATGACCGCACTCGCCAGCGAGCACCTGACCGCCCTCGCCCGGGAGCACCTCGACGAGGCGGGCGCGAGGGCCTGGCTCGGGCTGCTCCGCCCGGCGGTGCTGCTAAGACCCGCCGGGCCGGGGGAGCCGGCGGTGGCGCGGCTCGGTGGGTCGCCCGACCTCCCACCGGGCGCCGACCGCCCGCGGTGGCCGGGTGAGGGTCCGCTGCGCCTCGTCGCCGAGGTGGACCTCGCCGCGGTGGCCGCCGCCGGCCTCGACGCCGGCCTGCGGCTGGCGAGCACCGGACGGCTGCTCGCGTTCTGCTACGACGACCCCGACGGCACCGGTGCGATCGTCGACGCCGCCGATCCCGGCACCGCGGCGGGGTGGCGACTGCTCCACGTGGAGGGGGTCGGGCCGGCCCTGGGGGCACACACCGCGCTCGCCGGCGTCCAGGTCCTCACCTGGCCCGACAGCGAGCACCCGGTGCTCGAGATCGCCGGGGTCGAGCTCCCCGACGCCATGGAGGAGCGTCTGGGGGAGCTGCTCGACGACGCGGTCGGTGAGGACGCGGTCGGTCACCAGCTCGGAGGCTGGGCCCGTCCGGTGCAGGGAGCGGTGGAGTGGGAGGCGGCCGAGGCCCGGCTGGGCACGGCGACGTGGGACGAGGAGCACCGCCGCGAGGCGCTGCGGTGGCGCCCGCTGCTGCAGGTCGACGGCGGCGCGGACTCCGCCTGGGGCGACGCGGGCTGCCTCTACTGGCTCGCCCGCACCGACGGCACACGACCGCCGGAGCCCTCCGAGCTGGGCTTCACCTGGCAGACCGGCTGAGTCGGCCGGGGTGCCGGGCGCGGTGGTCGCTCCACAGCACGACCAGCATGTGCGGCACCGTCAGGGCCAGCAGGAGCAGCAGCGTCGTGGCGAGCGCGCGGCTCGGGTCGGCGGCGCGCACGGACCCCGCGAGGAGGGCGGCGAGCACGGCCGTGGCCGCGAGGGTGGGCCACGCGGCGCGGCCGGCCAGGACGCGCACCGCTCGGGCGGGGTCACCCGCGGCGACCCAGGAGGCGCAGCGCTGGTCGTCGAGCAGCAGGCGGGCGCAGTGGCGCAGACCGTGCCAGCCGCCGAACCACAGGGCGAAGGCGGCGAGCGGCGGCACGACCGCCCCGAGGAGGCCGAGCACCAGCACGTCGGCGGCGACCTGACGCTGGCCCGCCCGCAGCGCGGCCGTCGTCGCCACCGCTGCGGCCGCGACCCAGGTCGCGGCGAGCGCGGCCCGCATGACGGGCTCGCCCAGGAGCGGCCCGAGCCCGGGGGAGACCGCGGTGCCGACGTCGACCAGGAGCGGCCCGGCGCGGGCCAGCGGCAGCAGCAGGGCGCCGGCTCCCGCGAGAGCGACCGCGACCGACACGACGGGGCCGGGCCGCCACCCGGAGACCTCCCTGACGACCTCGAGTTCGCCGAGGCCGAAGTGCACCACGCTGAGCAGCAGCACCGCGACCAGGGCCACCGGCCCCGCGGTGGCGAGCAGGACCCAGCTCACCGCGGCGACCGCGGCGTACGCGAGGGCGACCACGGGCCACGACCGACGGGCGAGCCGCGCGGCCACGACGTGGTCGACGGCACCGTGCGGCAGACCGAGGAGCAGCCCGGCGCCCGCGACGGCGAGCACGAGGGGACCCGAGACCCCGGCGGGGACCGGCGCCGCCGCCAGCACGACGGCCCCGCCGACGGCCACGACCGCGAGTCGGCGCGACCAGCGGCACGCGGTGCGGAGCACGTCGACGCGCGCCGGCCCGCCGGCGGGGGCGAGTCGGGGCTCGAGGACGGTCACACCGCGAGTATCGACCTCGGCGACTGCCTCGGGGACCCCTGGACGGCAAAATCTCAACAAAGGATTGAAATATCTTGTTGAAGTTCACGTGGAGGTCCACACTGAGGCTGCGTCAGCGGCCCACCACGGCCCGCATCGGCGCAGGTCAGCGCCACTTGTGCTGACCTGAGGGCGCCGTCGCCCTCCTCGGCCACACGTCAACGGAGGTCGTTCCAGTGATTCCCGATCAACTCACCCAGGGCCAGTACGACACGGTCTACAACCTGCTGTCGCTGGTCATCGCGGCCCAGCTGTTCACCGCGCTGTTCCTCGTCGCCGCCCAGCCGCGCGTGCTGCCGCGCTACCGGCAGGCGCTCCTGGTCTCCGCGGTGGTGTGCGGCATCGCCGCCTACCACTACTTCCGCATCTTCAGCTCCTTCAAGGAGGCCTTCGTCACCGACGCGGTCGGGGGTGAGGGCACCTACACCCAGGCCGTCGGTGCGTCGTTCAACGAGGGCTACCGCTACGTCGACTGGCTGCTCACGGTGCCGCTCCTGCTCGTGGAGCTCGTCGTCGTCCTCGCCCTGGCCCGCAAGCTCCAGGCGTCGCTGCTGTGGCGGCTCGTGCCGGCCTCGGCGCTGATGATCGTCCTGGGCTACCCGGGGGAGATCAGCGACAGCGACGCCCTGCGCCACGTGTTCGGGCTGCTGTCGACCCTGCCGTTCCTCTACATCCTCTACGTGCTCTTCGTGGAGCTGACCCGGTCGCTGGACCGCCAGCCGCCCGCGGTGCGCCAGACCATCTCGCGGCTGCGGATCCTCCTCTTCGCCTCGTGGGGGGTCTACCCGATCGCCTACCTGCTGCCCCTGCTCGGTCTCGACGGCTCCGACGCCTGGGTCGGCAAGCAGGCCGGCTACTCCATCGCCGACATCCTGGCCAAGGCGCTCTACGGCCTGCTCATCTACCGCATCGCGCGCCTGAAGTCCTTCGCCGACGACCCGGCCTTCGAGGCCGCGGAGGAGGGCACGGCGCTCGAGCGGCCCGCCTCGACGCGGGACCGCGGGGCGTCCACCACCACGGTGGCCTGAGCGGGGGGACCGGTGCGCGCGTCGCCCGGTCCCTCCCGCTCCCGTCCGGGCGGGACGGCGCAGGGCCCCGGAGCGGTGCTCCGGGGCCCTGCGGATGAAGCGGGTGCTGGTGGTGCGGTGCCGCGGTCGGCTCAGATGTCGCCGCTGATGTAGTCCACCGGCGAGATCTTGTTCTGCGCGTCGTACTCGTAGATGCCGATCGACGCCGAGGTCGGGCTGCCCAGGTCGCTCAGCTCGATGGGGCCGGAGACACCGTCGTAGTCGATGTCCTCGCCGTCGGCCAGCAGGCCGGCGCACTCCTCGAAGGTGGTGCACGTCGTGCCCTCGCGGGTCACGTCGGGGATCTGCTCGGCGATGGCGTCACCGGCGTCGCTGTCGGCCGCGATCGCGGCCAGGGCGGAGACGATGGTGGCGTCGTAGGACTCCGCGGCGTAGGCGTAGTCCTTGAGGTTGTCGTCGACCGTGGCCAGGCGGTCCTTGAAGTCGGCCGCGGTCTCGGCGCCCGGGATCGTGCCCTTGGTGCCCTCGAGGGTGCCGTCGGGCAGCGGAGCGGTGGCCGACTTGTCGTAGTTGGCGGTGTTGCCGTCGACGAAGTAGGTCGGCAGGTCCTGCGGACCGGCGCCGGCCTGGATCAGCTGCGGGATGATCGAGGTGGTCTCCTCGAAGGCGACCAGCACGACGGCGTCGGCGCCGGAGCCCGCGATCTCCTCCACCTGCGAGTCGTAGGACTGGGCCTTCTCGCCGTAGAACACGGTGGCGGCGACCTGGCTGCCGGCGTTCTCCAGGTTGGTGGCGATCTGCTCGGCCAGGGTCTCGCCGTAGGCGTCCTGGCGGGCGAGGATCGCGACGTTCTGGCGACCGTCCTGCAGCAGCAGGTTGGCCATGACCGCACCCTGGAGGATGTCGGAGGGGGCGGTGCGGAAGTAGTTGTCCGGCTCCGCGTAGTCGCCCTCGTCGAAGGCGGTGGAGGTGTTGGCCGGGGAGAACATGACCGCGCCCGAGGACATGATCTTGTCGATCACGGTGAGCGAGACGCCCGAGGACGCGGCACCGACGATGACGTCGGCGCCCCCGTCGAGGAGCTTGTCGGTCTCGGCCGGGGCGATACCGGAGTCGGTGTCGCCCGAGTCGCCGCGGACGCTCTCGACGTCGGCACCGAGGACGCCGCCGGCCTCGTTGATGTCGTTGACGGCCAGGTCGACGCCGGCGAACTCCGGCGGGCCGAGGAAGGCCAGGCTGCCGGTCTGCGGGAGCAGCGTGCCGAACACCAGGGTGCCGTCGCCCTCCGCGGTCGGGGCCGAGGACCCGCTGTCGGAGCTGGTGGAGCTGGGCTCCTCGTCGCCCGAGTCGCTGCCGCAGCCTGCGAGCACCATCGCGCTGGCAGCCGCAACGGCGGCGAGGCGGATCGTGGTGGATCTACGCTTCATCTGTCCTCCGGGATCTCGTGGCACCGTGGTCGGGGTCACGGCACAGGAGGCAACCTAGTGCGCAGGGGCCGCTTTGGTACCCCGCTTGCGCAGGCTGAAACGTTTGTGGCCGATTCGTGACCTTGAGGCCGGATCGGTGCCCCGGGGGGCCCGTCACGCGAGGATCAGCGGTACGCCGCGAGCGCCGTCACCAGCAGCGGAGCCACGAGCAGCGCCGGCAGCAGGTCGGCCACGGCCACCTCGCGGATCCGCAGCAGCCGCAGCGCGACCCCGACGAGCAGCAGCCCGCCGGTGGCCGTGATCGCGGCGAGCTGGGCGTCGGGGAGCACGTCGCCCAGCGCGAGCCCGACCAGGGTGAGCCCGCCCTGCACGGTGACGACGGTGAGCACCGAGGCGGCCACGCCCCACCCGAAGGAGGCCGCGAAGGCGATGGCGGCGAAGAAGTCGAGGGTCGACTTCAGGTAGAGCTGGTCGGCGCCGTTGCCGAGGCCGTCGTTGAGGGAGCCCAGGATGGTCAGCGGGCCGGTGCAGAAGACCAGGGAGGCCACGACGAAGCCCTCGACGAAGCGCCGCCGCCGCTCGCCCGCCGCCGCTCCCGGTCCGGCGGCGTCCGGTGCCGCGGCGTCCGGCACCGCGGCGTCCGGTGCTGCGTCACCCGGCCCGGAGCCCCCGCCCAGGCGGCGCTGCAGCCAGGCCCCCAGCTGCTCGACGCGCTGCTCCAGGCGCAGCGTGGAGCCGACGATCCCGCCGACCAGCATGGCGCCGAGGACGACGAGCATCGGGGCGCTGCTGCCGACGGCGTCGCTCAGGTCGGGGGAGAGCACCTCCATCGCCGAGGTGGCGGCGATGAGCAGCGTGACGAGGCCGAGGGCGTCGGTGACCAGCTCGCGGGTGCGGGTCGGCAGCCGGTTGCCCAGCAGGACGCCCAGCCCGGAGCCCACCAGGACCGTCGCGACGTTGACGAGCGTGCCGGCACCGGGGATCACGGGACTCCTCTGACAGTCGATCGGGTGGGAGCGTAGTCTCGACGGCGCGTCACACGCACGAAGGGGGCTCGCCGGGGGGCGCCCACCACGGACGGGCCCTGCCGAGGGCCCAGGGGAGGGTCGGGTCGATGACACGCTCGCAGGTCTCGCTGCGGCCCGCCGAGGTCGCCGACGCCCTGTTCCTGGCCGAGCTGTGGGCCGACTCGCTGCGTCGCACCGACCTGCAGGAGCAGGTCGCCGACCTCGAGGTGGTCATCAAGTCGGCCGCCGACTCGCCCGAGCAGCGGCTGCTGGTGGCCGAGCACGACGGCGAGCCGGCCGGCGCGGTCTACCTCCGCGTGGCCACGGTCAGCCCGATCAACCTCGAGCCGGTCGTGCAGGCGCTCTCGCCCCACGTCCTGCCGGCCTACCGCCGCCGCGGCATCGGCCGCACCCTCATGGAGTCGGCCGTCGCCTACGCCGAGGAGCTCGGCGTCGCCCACGTGATGACCGCGGCCGACTCCGGCTCCCGCGACGCCAACCGCTTCATGGCCCGCCTCGCGCTCGCCCCGCAGGCGACCGTCAGGGTCGCCGCCACCGCGCTGGTGCGCAGCAAGATCGAGGCCCAGCGCCCCGGCACCGGGCGCGGGCTCACCAGCCGGCAGCGCGGGCAGGTGCTCGCCGCCCGCCGCTCGCTGCGGCGCAAGGAGTCCCAGGCCGAGGCCTGAGCCCGCTCCGTCGACAGGGCCCCGGCCGGTCCGAGGACCACCCGGGGCGCCGGGTCACATGCCCAGCTGCTCCTTGGGCACCAGCGCGCAGGTGATGCGCGCGGTGCAGACCCGCTTGCCGCGCTCGTCGGTCACCACGACCTCGAAGCACGCCGAGGAGCGCCCCAGGTGCACCGGGGTCGCGGTGCCCGTCACCAGGCCCGCGGTCGCCGAACGGTGGTGGGTCGCGTTGATGTCGACGCCCACCGCGACCTTGCCGAGCGGGTCGGCGTGCAGCGCCGAGCCCATCGAGCCGAGGCTCTCGGCCAGCACGACCGAGGCCCCGCCGTGCAGCAGGCCGTAGGGCTGGGTGTTGCCCTCGACGGGCATGGTCGCCACGACCCTGTCGGCGGAGAACTCGACGAGCTCGATGCCCATCTTCTCGTTCAGCCCACCCATGCCGTGG
The DNA here is from genome assembly GCF_916862475.1 of Nocardioides sp. Leaf374. Taxonomy (NCBI): domain Bacteria; kingdom Bacillati; phylum Actinomycetota; class Actinomycetes; order Propionibacteriales; family Nocardioidaceae; genus Nocardioides; species Nocardioides sp. Leaf374. The sequence continues at coordinate 6,105 of NZ_CAKASO010000040.1, read as the reverse complement.
GGCAGGGAGGCCATCAGGTCGTCGGTGGACCGGGGTGCGGGGGTCTGGCTCATGGGGCTCAACCTAGCGGGGATCGCGGCACCGGCCGGGCCCTCCGGCGGCGCGGGTGGCGGTGTCCCCGGCGACGGATAGAGTCGCCGGGTGCCCGAGACGACGCCCGCTCCCGACGCCTCCGCCCGCCCGCGACTGCTGCTGCTCGACGGCCACTCGCTGGCCTACCGCGCCTTCTTCGCGCTGCCGGTGGAGAACTTCTCGACGACCACGGGGCAGCACACCAACGCCGTCTACGGCTTCACCTCGATGCTCATCAACGTGCTGCGCGACGAGCAGCCGACGCACCTCGCGGTGGCCTTCGACGTCTCCCGGCAGACCTTCCGGCTGGAGGAGTACTCCGAGTACAAGGCCAAGCGCAACAAGACTCCCAGCGAGTTCGGCAGCCAGCTGCCGCTGATCGAGGAGGTCCTCGGGGCGCTGCGGGTGCCGTTCCTGAAGAAGGACGGCTTCGAGGCCGACGACATCATCGCCACGCTGGTGACCCAGGCCCAGGCCGACGGCATGGACGTGCTCGTGCTGACCGGCGACCGCGACTCGCTGCAGCTGGTCACCGAGGCCTGCACGGTGCTCTACCCCATGCGCGGCGTCTCCGACCTGGCCCGGATGACCCCGGAGGCCGTGGAGACCAAGTACGGCGTGCCCCCGCACCGCTACCCCGAGCTGGCCGCGCTGGTCGGCGAGGACTCCGACAACCTCCCCGGCGTGCCCGGGGTCGGCCCGAAGACCGCGGCCAAGTGGATCGCGCAGTACGACGGCCTCGACAACGTCATCACCCACGCCGACGCCATTAAGGGCAAGGCCGGCGACAACCTGCGCGCCCACCTCGGCGACGTGATCCGCAACCGTCGCCTCAACGCCCTCGTGCGCGACCTCGACCTCGAGCTGCTGCCCGCCGACCTCGCGATGCGGCCCTGGGACCGCCAGGAGGTCCACACCCTCTTCGACGGGCTGGAGTTCCGCGTGCTGCGCGACCGGCTCTTCGAGACCCTGACCTCGGAGGAGGAGGTCGACGGTCCCGGCTTCGAGGTCGGCGGCACCACCCTGGGCGCCGACGAGCTGGGCCCGTGGCTGGAGGAGACCGGCGACGGCGTCGTGGGTCTGCACGTGCGGGGCGCGTGGGGCGCCGGCTCCGGTCGTGTCGACGGCCTCGCGCTGGCCGCCCCCGGTGATCGCACGGCCTACGTCGACGCCGCCACCCTGACCCCCGCCGACGACGCCGCGCTCGCGGCGTGGCTCGGCGACGCCGCCCGGCCCAAGGTGCTGCACGACGCCAAGGGCCCGGTGCTGGCGCTGGCCGCCCACGGCTGGACCCTGCGCGGCCTGCAGAGCGACACCGCGATCGCGGCGTACCTCGTGCGGCCCGACCAGCGCTCCTACGACCTGGCCGACCTCACGCTGCGCTACCTGCGCAGGGAGCTGCGCGAGGAGACCGACGGCGACCAGGGCCTGCTCTTCGACGAGGACGAGGCCGTCGCCGACGTCGCGATGCTGCGCGCCCGCGCCGTCGTCGACCTCGCCGAGGCCCTCGACACCGCGGTGGAGGAGCACGGCGGGCGCGAGCTCATGGCGCAGGTCGAGCTGCCGCTGGTGGAGCAGCTGGCCCGCATGGAGCAGGTCGGCATCGCCGTCGACACCGACCACCTGGAGGCGCTGGAGTCCCACTTCGCCGACGAGGTCAAGCAGGCCGCCGACGAGGCCTTCGCCGTCATCGGCAAGGAGATCAACCTCGGCTCGCCCAAGCAGCTGCAGGTGGTGCTCTTCGACGAGCTCGACATGCCCAAGACCAAGCGCACCAAGACCGGCTGGACCACCGACGCCGACGCGCTGCAGGCGCTCTACGTCAAGACCGAGCACCCGTTCCTGCTGCACCTGCTGCGCCACCGCGACGTCATCCGGCTGCGCCAGACCATCGAGGGCCTGCTCAAGACCGTGGCCCCCGACGGGCGCATCCACACCACCTACAACCAGACGATCGCCGCCACCGGCCGGCTCTCCAGCACCGACCCCAACCTGCAGAACATCCCCATCCGCACCGAGGAGGGTCGGCGCATCCGCGAGGCCTTCGTGGTCGGCCGCGGGGCCGACGGTGCCGACTTCGAGTGCCTGATGACCGCCGACTACAGCCAGATCGAGATGCGCATCATGGCCCACCTCTCCGAGGACGCCCTGCTCATCGAGGCCTTCAGGTCGGGTCGCGACTTCCACTCGATCACCGCGGCCCGGGTCTTCGACACCCCGGCCGACGCGGTCACCGTCGAGCAGCGGGCCAAGATCAAGGCCATGAACTACGGCCTGGCCTACGGGCTCTCGGCCTTCGGGCTCTCCCAGCAGCTCGGCATCGAGCCGGGCGAGGCCCGCGGGCTGATGGAGGAGTACTTCGAGACCTTCGGCGGGATCCGCGACTACCTCGAGGGCATCGTCGAGGAGGCCCGTCGCTCGGGCTTCACCGAGACCATCATGGGGCGCCGTCGCTACCTGCCCGACCTCACCAGCGACAACCGTCAGCGCCGCGAGATGGCCGAGCGGATGGCGCTCAACGCCCCCATCCAGGGCTCGGCCGCCGACATCATCAAGGTCGCGATGCTGCGGGTGGAGGAGGCGATCGCCGCCGAGGGCCTGCGCTCGCGGATGCTGCTCCAGGTGCACGACGAGCTCGTGCTCGAGGTCGCCGCCGGTGAGCGGGAGGCCCTCGAGGCCCTCGTGCGCACCCACATGGGCGGCGCCGCCGACCTGGCCGTGCCGCTCGACGTCTCCGTCGGCACCGGCCGCAGCTGGCACGACGCGGCCCACTAGCCGTCCCCGGCCGGACGCCCGCTCCCGTCGCCGGTGGTGCCGGAGGGCGCGGGCGGGCTCAGTCGCCGACGCGCGCCGGTGCCGCCTCGGGGGCGACGGCCGGGCGGTCGAGCAGGGCCAGGGTGAGCAGGCACACGAAGAGGCAGGCGTCGATGACGACGACCAGCACGATGAGCGAGCCCACCGACTCCACCGTCAGCGCTCCCGCGACGAGCACGACGAGCCCGGTCCACAGCGCCAGGATCGCGCGGCCCTGGCGACGGGCCAGGGCGGAGTAGAGGAGCAGCTGCAGCATCGCCAGCAGGGTGCCGACGATGGCGAAGAGCCACAGCGCGGACTTGATGTACTCGAAGTCGGAGCCGCCGACGAAGAGCAGCGCCAGGTCGGGCAGGAGCAGGGTGCCGCCGAGCGCGCACGCCCCGAGGACCGCGGTGGTCGACAGCGACAGCAGCAGGGCGCGACGGCTGGCGCCGTCGGAGGCCATGCTGGGGAAGGCGATGACCACGACGAACTGCGGCAGGAAGAGCACCGCCTTGACCAGGATCAGACCGGCGGCGTAGAGGCCCGCCTGGTCGTCGGGCAGCACGGCGCGGGCGACCAGGATGTCGGCGTTGGAGAGGGCGAAGAAGGCGAAGAGGGCCTGGCTGCTGCGACCGACCTCGCGCAGCAGCTCCACGCCGGGGTGGCCCTCGGGTGTCTCGACCTCGGGGCGGGGACGCCGCAGCGCGACCCAGCCGACCAGCACCGGCAGCCAGGCGCCGAGCGCCACCCCGAGCATCGCTGCGAACTCGGTCGGCCACACCGCCATCAGTCCCAGTCCGCAGGCGACGCGGCCGAGCCCCTGGGTGAGGTAGACCAGGGCCAGCGGCTCCCAGCGGCGCTCGCCCTGGAGCACCCCGGCCTGCGCACCCATGAGGGTCAGCGGCGCCGCCGCGAGGGCGACCAGCATCGCGGTGGGAAGACTGTGGAGCTGGAGCACGGTGTTGAGCACGGGGGAGGCGAGCAGGCACAGCGCGCCGAGTCCCAGCGCGCTGCGCACCCCGACGCCGAGCACGACCCGCTCGATCTCCTCGGTCTGCGCCGGCGCCGCCGAGATCCGCCGGGCCCCCGTGGCCTGGAGGCCCAGCGACAGCACGTTGACCACGAGCAGGACGCCCATGAGGGCGGAGAAGGCGCCGAAGGGCTCGCGGCCGAGCAGGTGCGCCGCGGCCACGGTGTAGCCGTAGGTGGCGACGTTCATGACGCCCATCGCCACGGCGATCGAGGCGCCGCCGCGCAGGCGCCGGGTCGTCGGCGCGGTCGTGGGGGTCACGGGCACGAACACTACGACGGGGCGCGCCGCCGGTGGTGCCCGGACGCCCCGGCCGGGGTGGTTGGATCACCGCGACCCCGCGCGCGACGGACGACGAGGGCGTCGACGAGGGGAGGACGAGGGGGACCGTGACCGACACCGGACAGCACGACCCCTCCGAGCGCCGCGTGGTCGACCCCCGGCGCACGCCGCCCTGGCTGGTGCCGCTGTGGTCGCTGCTCCTGGCGGTCCTGCTGCTCGGGCCGGCCCTCGCGCCGGGCTACGTGCTGACCTTCGACATGGTGTGGGTGCCCGACCTGGCCCTGCGACCCGACGTGTGGGGGCTGGGCTCGGGGCTGCCGCGGGCGGTGCCGTCCGACGCGGTGGTCGGGCTGCTCGACGAGGTGGTCGGCGGCATGGTGCTGCAGAAGGTCGTGCTCCTGGGGAGCCTGGTCGCCGGCGGCGTGGGGGCCGCGCGGCTGGCGCCCGGCCCGACCCCGGTGCGGCTGCTCGCCGTCGGGCTGTGGCAGTGGAACCCCTTCGTGGTCGAGCGGCTCGTGCTCGGCGCCTGGCCCGTCCTGGTCGCCTACGCCGCGCTGCCGTGGCTGCTGCTGCTCGCGCGGGAGTGGCGCGTGGTGGGCCGCGCGCCCCGCCGGCTGTGGCTGGTGGTGCCGCTGGCCTGCCTGAGCGCGAGCGCGGGCCTGGCCTCGGCGCTCGTGCTCGTGCTGGCCGCCTGGGGGCGCGGCCGGCGTCGCGCGGTGCTGGCGATGGCGGCGGCCGGCAACGCGCCGTGGCTGGTGGCGGGGGCGCTGCACGCGTCGGTGGCGACCACCGACGCGGTGGGCGCGCGTCTCTTCGCGCTGCAGGGGGAGGGCTCGGTGCCGGGTCCGCTGGCCGCGCTGACCCTGGGTGGGGTGTGGAACGTCGAGGTCGTGCCGCCCAGCCGCCTGGGCGCCACGGGATGGGTGGCGCTGGTCGTGCTCGTGGCGCTGGCCCTGCTCGGCTCACGCGCCTGGTGGCGGGCGACGCCGGCGCGGGAGCGGGGCGTGCTGCTGGCCGCGTGGGCGACCGGGTGGCTGCTCGCCGTGCTCACCTGGGCCGTGCCCGCCGCGCTGGGCTCGCTGGCGGCGACCGTGCCGGGGCTGGGCCTGCTGCGCGACGGGTCGCGGCTGCTGCTGCTGTGCGCGCCGCTGCTGGTGCTCCTCGTGGCCCACGGCGCCGGTGTGCTGCTCGCGCTGGCGCGTCGCTCGGCGGCCCCGGTGCTGCCGCTGGCGGTGGCGGGGGCCGCGGTGCTGCTGCCCGTCGCGCTGCTGCCCGACGCGACGTGGGGCGCGGCGGGCCGGCTGGGCGCCGTCGACCTCCCGTCGTCGTGGGCCGCGGCGCGCCCGGTGGTCTCGGCCGCCGCGGCCCCCAGCGGGGGCGACGTGCTCGTCCTGCCCGCCTCGAGCTACCGCCGGCCGGCGTGGAACGACGACCGGAAGGTGCTCGACCCCCTCGGTCGCTACCTGGCGCCCGACTACGTCGCCGACGACTCCCTCGTGGTCGACGGCACGGCCGTCGCCGGGGAGGACCCCCGCGCCCGCGCGGCGCTGGCCGCGCTCGACGCGGGCACCCCCGGGGCCGCCGCCGCGGAGCTCGCCGCCTTGGGCGTCGCGGTGGTGGTGGTCGACCTCGAGGCCGCCGCCGCCCTCTCCGCCGACGTGCCCGACGTGGCCGGGCAGGTGCTGGTCGACGGGCCCGAGCTCCGGGTCGTGCGTCTCGCCGGGGTCGAGGCGGACCCGTCCCCGCGCAGCTGGGTGGTCGCGCTGGTGCTCGCCTGGACGGCGTACCTGGGGGGACCCGCGGTGGTGGGCGTGCTGGCCCTGCCGACCGGACTGCGGGCCGCGGCGCGCCGCCTGCGCAGGAAGTCGGCGTGAAGTCCGCCTGAGACCGTCGTCACTGTTAGGCTCTCCCCGAACTCAGGGAGG